>NZ_JBQEAU010000111.1:0-12388 GCF_052108595.1 Advenella sp. | reverse complement strand
CGATGTCAGTGCTACACAGGTGATCGCCAAGCCTCACGAAGATGGACACTGGTGGTTGACGGGAGACAAGTGGTTCTGCTCGAATCCTGATGCGGGTTTTGCCATGGTGCTGGCGCGCAGCGAAGACGTTGACGGGCTCAAAGGCGTGTCGCTGTTCCTGTTGCCCAGAATATGCCCTGACGGCGCGCCCAATCAGTATCGGATATTGCGGTTGAAAGACAAGCTGGGTACCCGTTCAATGGCCAGTGGTGAAATCAGGCTGGAAGGCGCTTTCGCATGGCTGGTCGGCGCACGTGGCAAAGGCTTTCAACAGATGGCCGATATGATCAACAACTCCAGGTTGTCCAATGGGATGCGTGCCGCCGGCCTGATGCGTCGTGCAGTCAGCGAGGCGGTCTATTTCTGCGGTCACAGAAAAGCCTTCGGCAAGCGGCTCATCGACATGCCTTTAATGCAACGGCAACTGGTCAAGATGATGACACGGGCCGAGCAGGCCCGCTCGGTCATGTTCCAAACTGCAACGGCGCTGGAAAAGGCGGACGGCGGCGATACGTTTTCAAGGGATTTGCTGCGCATCCTGACGCCACTGATCAAGTTTCGCGCCTGCCGCGATGCCCGCGTGGTAACCGGAGACGCCATGGAAGTGCGGGGCGGCTGTGGCTATATCGAAGAGTGGTCCGAGCCGCGCCTCATGCGCGATGCTCACCTGGGCTCTATCTGGGAGGGCACCAGCAACATCGTGGCGCTCGACGTATTGCGTGCGATACGCAAGAGCAATGGCTTGGCCGCCCTGCAGACCCATGTACAGGCTCTGCTGGAAACTGGCAGGCCATGCGAGGCCTCAATGGCCGGCCTGCAGACTGACTGCATTGACAAAACATTTGCGCTGGCAAGGCGTGTGGCCGACAGCGAAGATGCTGTCATGGCGCGGCAGGTTGCATCTGCGCTGTATCACGTGGCAGCGCTTGCCAGCATGCGCTGGGAAGCCTCTCACACCGGCTTGGAATCACGGGCCATGCTGGCCGATCAGGTCTTGATCCATCGTCTGGCGCCGCGTGACCCGTTATCACAGACGAAATGCGAGGGCGCAATGCAGGCCCTGTTGGCTTACGCGCTGTAATCTGCATACATACATACTCAATTTTTACAATATGCGCGGCCGGCTATCTTGCACGGCTCGCGCAACAGGAGGAGACTCATGAACAAATCAAGGATTTATGCCCTGGCTGGCCTGCTGGCCTGTCTGGTGGTTCCTGGCGCTGCGGTTGCTGAAGACAACTTTCCGTCCGAAGTCGTAAAGCTTGTGGTGCCTTATCCGCCGGGCGGTCCTACCGATGCACTGGCGCGCAGGCTGGCCCAGGGCGCCGGGGAGAAGCTTGGTACGACGATTGTGGTTGAAAACAAGGCTGGGGCCAATGGCAATATCGGCGCCGAGTATGTGGCGCGCGCCAAACCTGACGGCTACACCATTATGTTCGGCACGTCCGGGCCGCTGGCGATCAATACCAGCATGTACAAAAACCTTCGGTACCAACCGGAAACCAGCTTTACACCGATCATGAAAATTGGCCATTTGCCCAACATTCTTGTTGTCAATCCCAAGGTTCCGGTAAAGAACGTGCAGGAGCTGATTGTGTATGCCAAGGCCAACCCGGAAAAGGTTACCTATGCTTCCTCTGGTACCGGCGCGTCGTCTCATCTGGCGGGCGTCTTGTTCAATACCATGGCTGGTACCCGCATATTGCATGTGCCATATAAAGGGACCGGACCGGCGCTCAATGATTTACTGGGCGGGCAGGTTTCCATGGCCTTTACCGATGTCCTGACTGCGTTGCCACATATTCGCGAACACAAACTGAATGCCCTGGGGCTGGCGGCAGGCCAGCGTTCCAAGGCGCTGCCCGAGCTGCCGACCATTGCGCAGCAGGGGCTGGACGGCTACGACGTGAGTGTCTTTTTCGGTATTGTCGGACCAGCAGGCATGTCCGATCAGGTGGTCTCGTCATTGAACGACGCATTCAAAAGCGCCATGGCAGAACCCGACATACAGGCCACCTTGGGCAGCCAGGGCATTGTGGAAGCCGACAAAAAGACGCCTGAAGAACTGGCCCAATTTATTCACAGCGAAGTGAAGAAGTGGCACGACGTCATCTCCAACGCATCCATCAAACTCGATTGACTATGACCGCAACAAAGACTCATACTTCCCCAGCCTCGCTCTCTGGCATCCGCGTTATCGACCTGACCCGGGTGCTGGGCGGACCGTACTGTACACAGATTCTGGCCGATCATGGCGCGGAGGTGCTCAAGATCGAGCCGCCGGCAGGCGACGAAACGCGTGGCTGGGGGCCGCCGTTTATCGATGATACCGCCGCCTATTTCATGGGCGTCAATCGCAACAAGAAAGGCTTGGTCGCCGATTTGTCGACCGAGCACGGACAGCATTTTTTGCGCGAACTGTTGTCGCAGGCTGATGTCCTGATTGAAAACTTCAAGCCCGGCACACTGGAAAAATGGGGGCTTGGCAAGGATGCGCTGCAAGAGGCGTTTCCGCAGCTTATCCATTGCTGCATTAGCGGTTTTGGCGCGGACGGCCCCCTGGGTGGTTTGCCTGGTTATGATGCCTGCGCCCAGGCCTTGTGCGGGCTGATGAGCGTCAATGGAGAAAAGGACGGTGCCCCGACGCGCGTGGGCCTGCCGGTGGTCGATATGGTGACGGGGCTGAACGCGGCAATCGGGGTGCTTCTTGCCGTAAACGAACGCAGAACCAGCGGCCAGGGGCAATATCTGGATGTTTCACTTTTCGATTGCGCCGTCTCGCTGCTGCACCCTCATGCGCCCAATTACTTTGCCAGCGGCAAGGTGCCCGGCCTGACAGGCAATGCCCATCCGAACATCGCCCCGTATGAAAGTTTCCCCACCGCCTGCGGCCAGTTGTTCCTGGCCGTCGGCAACAACCGGCAATTTGCGACGCTGTGTAAGGTGCTCAAGTGCCCTGATATTGCCCAGGATGCGCGTTTTATCGATAATGCGCAACGGCTGGCGCATCGACAGATTCTGCATGAGACGCTGTGCGCCGTGCTGGTGGCGCATCAGGCGGCCGAGCTGGCCGATGAGTTGATGAAGGCCGGTGTGCCCGCTTCACCGGTAAACAATGTGGCTCAACTGCTGGCGCATCCGCATACCAGTCATAGAAAGATGGTGATTGAGCAGGGCAGCTATCGCGCCATTAACACACCCATCAAACTGTCGCGCACGCCTGCACAATTTCGATCGCCACCCCCGGGCTTTGGAGAACATAACCAGGAATACGGCGTAAAGTGATTTGTTCAAACACGGTTTAAATCGCCCTGTCTGGTTACGGTTTTGCGGATAGTGTAATATTGATTTGACAGGCTTTTCCCGGGCGCCAATCACGTTTGCGCCGCAGCCAGGCCGCCATTATTCAATTGACTACGACATAACGAGACAGCCATGACATACAAAACCCCTCTTGACGATATTTTCTTCAACCTTAAGGATATGGGCCTGCTTGAACAGGTGCTGGCCCTGCCAGGGTATGAGGAAATCAGCGATGATATTGTTGACGCTGTATTGCATGAAAATGCAAAATTCGTCCAGGAGGTGGTGGCGCCAACCAACCGGGGTGGCGATCAGCAGGGTGCCAAATGGGACAACGGCAAAGTTACCACGCCAGCCTCGTTTGCCCAGGCGTTCAAGGCTTTTGCCGAAGGCGGCTGGCAGGGCCTGCAGCATTCACCGGAGCTCGGTGGCCAAGGTTTTCCGAAACTAATATCGGCAGTCATTTCCGAAAACCTGAATGCGGCCAATCTGGCCTTTGCCTTGTGTCCGTTGCTCACTGATGGCTGCGTTGAGGCTATCACGCAGGCGGGCAGCGAGCAGCTCAAGCAGACGTTTATACCGCCTATGCTCGAAGGGCGGTGGACGGGCACCATGAATCTGACCGAACCCCAGGCCGGCTCCGATCTGGCCTTGCTTACGACCAAGGCCATTGCCCAGGACGACGGCACGTACCGCATCAGTGGCCAGAAAATTTTCATCACTTATGGTGAACATGATCTGGCAGAAAATATCGTCCATCTGGTCTTGGCCCGTACGCCCGACGCACCCAAAGGCGTCAAGGGCATTTCCCTTTTTGTGGTGCCCAAGTTCCTGGTCAATGAGGACGGTTCACTTGACAAACGCAATGACGTTTGGTGCGCCTCCATTGAAGAAAAGCTGGGCATCCATGGCAGCCCGACTGCCGTGCTTTTATACGGTGCCGACAAAGGCGAGGTGGGCGAGGGCGCCATCGGTTATCTGGTCGGCCAGGAAAACCACGGGCTGCAATATATGTTCATCATGATGAACGCAGCCAGATACAACGTGGGCATCCAGGGTATTTCAGTATCCGAGCGCGCCTTGCAGCAGGCCCGCGCCTATGCGGCCGACAGGCTGCAGGGCAATGCGCTGGAAGGATCGGCCGGGCCGGTCAGCATTGATCATCATCCGGATGTGCAGCGCCTGCTGATGACCATGCGCGGGCTGACCGAAGGCGGCCGCGCTGTGGCACTGTATGCGGCCATGTGCAACGATGTCGCGCATCAGCATGCTGATACAAAAACAGCGGATTTGCATCGTGCCCAATATGAGTATCTGGTTCCCATCGTCAAGGCTTTTAGTACTGAGAACTCGGTGGAAGTGGCTTCACTGGGCATGCAGGTGCATGGTGGAATGGGCTACATAGAAGAGACCGGCGCGGCCCAGTATTATCGCGATGCCCGGATTTTGCCTATTTATGAAGGGACGACCGCCATCCAGGCCAATGATTTTATCGGACGCAAAATCCTGCGTGACGGCGGTGCGGTCAGCCGCGGCTTTATCGCCGCCATGTGCGACACGGTTAATGCGCTGAACCAGCACCAGGATGATCCCGCACTTGCTTTTATCGGTACGCAACTGGAAGTGGCAGTCCAGGCCTATCAGAATGCCCTGGATGCCACACTTCAGTTCGCTGCCAAGGGACAGATGCGCAGTACGTTCGCCGGAAGCGTGCCGCTTCTTATGCTCGCAGGTTATGTACACGCTGGCTGGCACCTGGCTAACGCTGCGCTCAAAAGCCGCGAGCGACAATCGGATATCCATCGGCAGAAACAGGCCACTGCGGTATTTTATGCCGCTCATCTATTGCCACGAGCGCTGTCATTGTCATCTGCAGTCAAGGCGGGTGACAATGTGCAGGAAGCATTTTCAGCCGTATTTTCCTAATACGCATGAGTGCCGCGGTTTTGTTTTAATATGCAAATTGGGTATATCAAAATTATTATTTATTCTTTTAGGGAATAAATAATCTTTGCCATAATCCCGGTATACAGTCCGATGAAATTCATCGGACATTCCCCACGCTTACCAAGGAGATACCATGAGCACAACACTGCGTTTGGGCGATACCGCCCCCGATTTTGAACAGAATTCGTCCACAGGCCCCATCAAGTTTCACGAGTTTCTGGGCGACAGCTGGGGTGTTCTGTTTTCTCACCCGGCCGACTTCACGCCTGTTTGCACAACAGAGCTGGGTTATACGGCAAAGCTGGCCGATGAGTTTGCAAAGCGTAATGTAAAAGTACTGGCGGTATCTGTTGACGACGCCGATTCACACAACAAATGGATCGATGACATCAACGATACGCAGAATACAACGGTGAATTTTCCGATTCTGGCCGATGATGACCGTAAAGTGTCCACGCTTTACGACATGATTCACCCCAATGCCAGTGCAACTGTTACTGTACGCTCTGTATTCATTATCGATCCGGCCAAAAAAATTCGCCTGACCATTACCTACCCGGCAAGTACCGGCCGCAATTTCAACGAAATCCTGCGCGTCATCGATTCATTGCAACTGACCGATTCCCATAGCGTGGCCACACCGGTCAATTGGGAAGACGGTGATGACGTAATCATTGTTCCGTCGTTGAAAGACCCTGAGGTGCTGAAACAGAAGTTCCCCAAAGGCTTTACTGAAGTACGCCCCTATTTGCGTACGACGCCACAGCCAAATAAATAATCAGCCCTGTGGGCATGTTCTGATTGTGCTCTGACACAGCCAGAACGCGCCAACTGCCTTTGGGCGGTGATTCGACAAAAAAGCCATGACGGTGTTCAAGTCATGGTTTTTTTGCGTGTGGCCACGGCATTTATGTGGCCTCATCCAGAGGGTCGGCAATGTTCGGGCACTGACCTGAAAATCGTCGCTCGTAAGCGGTGTTCGTCTTAGATGCTCGTCTTAAGAAGGCGTGTCTGCGTGAGAGCCGTGGATGCAGGCAAGTCAGATGGATCAGGTCGCTGGCAGCGACAGGGCAGTTGTAAGGGATGAGAAGGGACGAGTTTTAATCTTTTGATTTAAAAGAAGAAAATGTTTTTTGATTGAAAGCGAAGATGGAATACAACACAGAAGCTGCAATGAGTTGAAATTGCGCTTGCAAAAAATACTGTATGGATATACAGTATTACTTATCGCAATGCATAGTCGCGATATAACTAGAATAGGGTCCTAGTTATCGCCTGCCCGCCGTTGAATGTGGTTCCAGTTTGGTGTTTTCCAGCATTCAGATTGTCATTCGGCCCGGGCGGGCACCTCTTAACTCTTGGAGAATTCATCATGACAACCCAAATTCGCAAGCCTGGTGCCCCTTCTGCTTCAACTATATCAGCCTGCCGTCAGTTCGACCAGTCTTTTGCTACGCTTTATCGTAAAAAAAGCAGCAAAATACAGCGTAGCAGTCATCTGCTGGCCGATATTTGCATGGTGGCTGCGTGGTTTGCTTTAATTCCGGTCATGAATCTTTTAGGTATGGCGGCCGGTCTGGCTTGATGGCTATATCGTCACGGCGTCAATGCCGGGCGCTGCTTATCGCCAATCAGCTATATTGCTGATCGGGTGCCGCCGTTTCCCAAATATACCATTGCTCCCTATATACCGCCGTTTCACATATAGCCGTTTCCTATATAGCCGTTTCCTATATATCGATGTGTCCATAGGCCGTAGTTCCCAGGCTGCTACTCCCATAGATCGCCGTGTCGATCACACCGTTCCGGGCCAGCCGTCGTCTGCCCTGAGTTGTCCCCCGGCAGTGTTGCACGCGGGGTGTCCGGCGCATGACGTGCGAGGGCGCTCGATTGCCTGCGGCGATGGAACCGGTTTTGTTGGGGTTTTGTTGCTTTTTTATTGAATTCAATCACTTAAGCCGCAATTGTTTACGCAAAAATGACCAGATTGCTGGTCAGCTTATCTCTAATAAGTTATACTTGCGAGTTCTATTTATCCTCTGTCGGCAAACGCACCTGAATGGGTCGGTGCAATCACAAATAATGTGACGTTATTCTAAACAGCCGTTCATGATGAACCGGAGTCTATTATGAATCTTATCGAAAAACTCGAGCAGGAAGAAATCCAGCGTCTGACTGGTGGCACTCCTGTGACTGAATTTGCACCAGGCGACACCGTTGTGGTTAGCGTGAACGTAGTTGAAGGCACCCGCAAACGTGCCCAGGCATACGAAGGCGTGGTTATTGCCAAACGCAATCGCGGTCTGAACTCGTCTTTCATTGTCCGTAAAATTTCTTCAGGCGAAGCCGTTGAACGGACATTCCAGCTGTATTCTCCACAAATTGCATCTATCGTTGTCAAACGTCGCGGTGATGTACGTCGTGCGAAACTGTATTACCTGCGTAACCGTTCTGGTAAAGCTGCGCGCATCAAAGAAAAATTGGTACGCAAGGCCGACAAAAAGGCAACTGCATAAGCGGTTTTCAGTTACTGCTTTATCCAGTATTACCCCCTTTGTTGCCACCAGGTGTCTTATGGTGGCGTAAATGGGTTGAAAAGCCGGCATTGCCGGCTTTTTCAATGGGCGCTTATCACGCCTTCCCGTTTCATTTTATTCCGGATGGATAGCAGCGATGCTTAGGTGTCGTAAAATGGACGCGTTGATAAATATAATCGATTCCACAGGACACTGTTTTGACTGAACCACTAAGAAAGCCTATTACGCCCGGTTTTGACGTGCAGGCACAAAAATGGACGGTGGCCAACGAAAACCTGCACGCTATTTCTCCTTCTGTGCTCACGGCTTCGCTCATCGAGCGCGCCTTTGACCATGGGCTGGTCTGGTCTGCCGATGCGCTGGTTCACCAATGGAACGAAGCAAAAATCATTCAATACCAGTCAGAATCCTATATTGACTCTGCTGTTCTTATGCCTCTGGTAAAGCGTGATGCTGAAATTTTCGTGCTATTGACCAAGCGCTCCGAAAAACTGTATCACCATCCGGGGCAGGTCAGTTTCCCCGGCGGACGGGTAGAAGACGGCGATATCAATCCACAGCACACGGCATTGCGGGAAACCTTTGAAGAAATTGGCGTGCCTACGCAGGCGGTTACGGTTCTTGGTCAATTGCCGGAATTTTATACTGGCACGGGCTTTCTGCTGCGCCCCTACGTTGGCTGGCTTGCTAATACGGTTGAAATAAAAACAGACCAGGTGGAGGTGGCAGAGGTCTTTCATGTGCCACTGGCATTTCTGATGGATCCGGCCAATCATCGTCTGCATCATGCCATCGCCCCGGATGGCAATGAAAGATATTATTACTCCATGCCCTGGAATGGTTATTTCATATGGGGTGCAACCGCAAACGTGATCAGGAATTTTTACCATCGCGTGTTGGCCGTGGTTCAGGACTGATCTGTCGAGTGTCTCCTTAAATGTAAATATTCCATAATGAGTGAGAGTGGAATTTCATAGTTGGAGTCAAGGTGTCACAAACGAAACTTATCGGTTTGCATGGCGCTAATTACCATCTTAAGCGTTTGCTGTCGGGTTTGGCCATCAACAGACAAAACATGGTGTTCCAATTTACCGAGCGACGAAAACTGGTGATGGAGCGCTGCGATAGGCTCTGGGTCTGTCAACGTGTCGTTACCGCGGTGCTGACAGCGAGCGATTGCCAGCGCTAATGGAGGGCGCAGGACTATGTAATGCACTGGCGTGGTAACTGTCTGGAAAGACGGTAAAAACCATGGGCCGATTATGCCATCGACAACAACGAAATAGCCACCATTCGCATAGCTTTGAGCCACGCCAGAGAGTGCACCCATGACCACATTATTTTGTCTATGCGCACTGTGCAGATAGGGCGCAATGGCGCCATTTTTGATGAAGCGCCAAAAGTCGTCGGCATGCAGGTGGACCTTTGCAGACCCATGTTGTTCGGCCAGGGCCAGTGCGGTGGTTGTTTTTCCTGAGCCCGGTGGGCCTGTGAGAATAAGGATTTCGCCAGCGTGTTCCATAACAATTCCGTGTGGATGCAACCGCTCCTGATTTTCGATGACGGCTGACGGTTGTTTTGTTGCTTTGAAAATAGTCCGGCCAATTGTGGAACATATTTATTATATTTGATTTATTTGTTTATTTTCGACTGGATGCACATTCCCAATTGATGAAAAAATATCAGATCAAGACAGCCATTTTTACTGAATTTGAAACTGGACACGACTCTGATTCGGGGGTAAAGCCGTTCGGGGCCAGCACCCCGTTGTCTCAAGACCTGCAGATGCCGCTCTCCATGCCCAAACCAAGAGGTGGCGAGACATTCTCAATATTTCTGCGGTGCGGTCGACTCGGCTAAGATACGCAGGTAGAGTTCGTGCCGTTTGACGCTGATTAAACCCTGCTCTTTGGCAGCCAGCACACCGCAGCCGGGTTCGTGCCGATGCGTGCAATTGTAGAAACGGCAATTTTGACTGTACGGGGCAAACTCGGGAAAGCCTTGCTCAACTTCTGTCTGGCCCAGGTGTTTGAGGCCAAATGCCTGGAAACCGGGTGAATCGATCAGGTCTCCCCCGGCGCCAGGCAGGTGGTACAGGCGCGACGAGGTGGTTGTGTGTTTACCTGTACCCAGCGCAATGGAATGCGCTTGCGTGTCGGCGCGGGCTTCAGGAACCAGGATATTCAGAATGCTGGATTTTCCCATACCGCTCTGACCAAGCAGCAGGTTGGTTTTGTCTGCCAATAGCGGCAAAAGGCTGTCACGCAACGTCTGTGGCTCCAGGGTGCTGGTTTCAATAATACGCACGCCCAATGCGTTCATATCCGAGAGCAGGGCGCGTGCTCGCGGCAGGCTCCCGGTCAGATCGCATTTGTTCAGAATGATGACGGGCGTGATGTCGGCGCTGAACGCACCAGCCAGTGCACGCCCGGTCAAGTCCTCGGAAAACAAAGGCTCGACTGCGACCACAATCAGCAACTGATCGACATTGGCGGCAAATTGCTTGGCTCGCATCTCATCTGAGCGGTACAGTAGATTGCGCCGGTCGTGCACCCGTTCAATCCGCCCCTCGTCCTGTCCCTGGGGTTCGATGTCTACATAGTCGCCGACACAAATGCCGGTTTTCTTGCCGCGCGTATAGCATTGACGCAGCTGCCCGTCGTCCAGCTCCACCTGATAGTGACGGCCGTGAGCGGCTATAACGCGCCCGACCATCATCCGTTTGTCGCCTGCAACTCTTGAAGCCGGCGAATGCGCAACGAGGCGGGAGGGTGGCTGTCGTAAAACGCCGAGTGCACAGGGTCTGGCGTCAGGGTCGAAGCATTGTCATTGTAGAGCTTGACCAGCGCAGAAATCAGCGCCTCGGAGCTGGCCTGAGTGTGTGCGTAATGGTCGGCTTCGAACTCGTCCTTGCGGGAAAAGAAGCTGAATATCGGGGCAAAGAAGAATGTGAAGACAGGCATCGCCATAAAGAACAGCAGCAGCGCCATGGCGTCATTGGAGCCATTGATGACAGGGGAAACGCCCAGCCCCTGATAGAACCAGATCTGGTTTTTCAGAAAGCCCAGCACGGCAAAAAACACCAGCGCCAGCAAAAAGCTGAAAATCATGCGTTTTTGCACATGCTTATGGCTGAAATGGCCCAGCTCATGGGCCAGCACGGCTTCGATTTCGTCAGGGTTCAGTTTGCCCAGCAGGGTATCGAAAAAAACAATCCGGCGTGATTTGCCAAACCCGGTGAAATAGGCATTGCCATGGGCCGAGCGCTTGGAGCCGTCCATGACGAACAGTCCCTTGAGGGCAAAGTGGCAGCGCTGTGCCAGATTGTTGATGCGATCAGCCAGTTCGGGGTTGTCCAGCGGCGTAAATTTATTGAAAAGCGGAGCAATCCAGGTCGGAAATACAAAAAGAATGAATGCGTTGAACGCCACCCAGACCATCCATGCCCATAGCCACCACAGGGGACCGGAGGCCGCCATCAGCCAAAGCGTGACCGCAGCCAGCGGCAAGCCCAGCACCACGCTGACCAACATGCCCTTGATCGTGTCGCTCACAAACAGGCCCAGTGTCATTCGGTTGAAGCCGAATTTCTGTTCCAGTTTGAATTGCTTCCACAAGCTAAAGGGCAGCTGCAGCGCGCCGGAAATCAACAGAACCGAACCCAGCAGCAGAATCTGGCGCCAGAAATCATTGGGAATAATGTTGATCAGAAACGCATTGATCATCTGCAGGCCGCCAAGCAGGGTAAAGCCGATGAGCACCATTGCATCAAAGACTCGCCGGGTCACGGACAGCTTCATGCGCTCGACCGTGTAGTCGGCGGCGCGCTGGTGACTTTGCAGCCCGATTTTTTCGGCAAATTCGTCGGGCACCTTGGCGCGATGGCGCGTAACATGGCGTGCCTGACGACTTGCCAGCCACAAATGGGTGATCGTCTCTAAAAGAAGGAAAAGGACAAATAAAAGCGTAAACGGGGTTGGGGACATTTCTGTTGTGTGCTCTGTGCGAAAATAATGTTTCTGAACAATAAGGATCGAAAATGGCGGTAAATGATCTGCGACTGGTATGGCTGGACATGGAAATGAGCGGCCTGGATCCCGAAAAAGAACGTATTCTGGAAGTGGCTGTTGTCGTCACCGAACCTGATCTCACGCTGGTAGCGGAGGGTCCGGTTCTGGTTATCCACCAATCCGATGAGATTCTGGCGGGAATGGATAAATGGAATACATCCACCCATGGCCGCAGCGGCCTGACCGAAAAAGTACGCACCTCCATACTCACTGAAGAACAGGCCGAAGACATCCTGCTCGAATTTCTTGCGCCGCTGGTGCCCAAAGGCGCGTCACCGCTTTGCGGCAATACGATCAGCCAGGACCGGCGTTTCATGTACAAGTACATGCCGCGCTTCGAAAGCTACTTTCATTACCGCAATCTGGATGTAAGTACGCTCAAGGAACTGTCCCGTCGTTGGAAACCAGAGGTCTACAAAGGATTCGACAAGAAGAGCCGGCACGAGGCACTGGCCGATATTTACGAATCCATTGATGAACTCAAGCACTACC
>NZ_JBQEAU010000110.1:7990-15535 GCF_052108595.1 Advenella sp. | reverse complement strand
CTCCTTATCAGTAACCCCGGTTCGTCCGGGTCCGCATGGGCTGCTTGTCAGCCCATTGCGTTTATTATAGGTTTGCCCATAACAACACCAAATGAGACAAATCAAGAATCGGCGCAGCTCGGCAATGATTTTTTTATCATCTTGCTCGATCAAAGTCGAGATGCTGTGCGCGCTCGTAAAACGGGAGCATGACAAGCCCGCGTTCCGCGAAGCATGGTCACTCTCTGCTGGTGCTCTTGAATTTGATACTGTACGATACCCTCCCCGCTCCCTGGGTGTATGTAAAGGAGCAGTGCCCAGTATTCAAATATGGCTTGAAGAAAACAGAGTTAAATCGTGAATATTGTATTGAACATCGATGACTATCAAGCAGCCATTTGCTTCGAGCCGAACACTAAGATGTTTCGGGGTGAATTTGTGGAACTGAATGGCGGCGCTGGTTTCTATGCATCCGATGTAGCCGCCCTAAAGCGAGAAGCCCGGATATCATTGCGTCTATTCCTCGAAGAGTGCGATAAACATGGGGTTGAGCCGAAAAAGCAATTCTCCGCTAACGGTTGTCCTGCACGTCTCGACTGAGATCCACCATTCAGATAAGCTGCCGGAACGTTGTTATGAAATCTGGGTAGTTTGGAAAACCGACCTGATAGGAAATATCTCTGGCTACGACCTATATAGCGTTTTGCTGCCGGTACATATCGCAAAGCATCTGTAAAGTGGCCGGTCGGCTCAAGCCGCGCTCATGGGCAATGGCATCAAACTCATTTGCCAGATCCGATTTAAGCCGAAAGGTGACCAGCTTAATCAAGCCGGCAGCCAGCAATCGTTTGTTCGTCTCTGTTGCGTTTTTGGCTCTCAATCTGCGACTGTGTTCAGTGTTGCTGTTTGCCATAGGGAACACTCCTTCCTGAAATTGACAATGTCGAAAAACGCCGGCTCGTCCAGGTCCGTATGGGCTGCGTGTCAGTCCATCGCGTTTATTATAGAATCTCCTATAATTATACGAAATGAGGCAAATCAAGTAATCGTGCCACACCACAATTATTTTTTATTTTCCTGATGTATCAGACGTATATAGTCCGACAATCCATTCAGTTATCGAATTGCCGGATCCCCGTTCACCCTACTCCGATAAGATCTTAGCGATTCCATTGAACGAATCAGCCCATTTCAAGACCCCCACCACTAGCGATCATGCATCCGATGCGATACATCAAGCAGATGGCCGATGAATTTTTCTGCATACGCGGGCAGGTCGCGCCCAGCCAGACGACAGACATTGCGTTCGCGATCGGCCCATTCATCTGTGAGTTTGAGTATATGCAAGCGCGGAGCCCTGCTGTAGGCGCGGGCGCATTCGACCGGTACGATAGCCAGCCCAATGCCGGCGTCAACCATGCGGCAGACCGCTTCGAAACTGCCAACATGCACGCGCTGATGCAAGCGCTTGCCCAGTTTGTAGGCTTTGTCATCCAGAAACGTCTGGATCGCACTTTCGGGGTTAATACCGATAAACTGGTACTGGTCGATCAGGGTTTCAAATGAAATTTCTTTCTGATCTTTCAACGGGTGCGCCAAATGGGTAACGGCCACCAGCTCGTCCCGAAACAGCGGCACCACATCCAGGCCATCCAGGTTGACATTGCTGGAGACAATGCCAATGTCTACTGACCCACCACGGATGGCAGAGACAATTTCCTTGGATAGTTTCTCTTCCAGTTCAATATCAATATCGGGGTTTTCGGCCAGAAACGTCGACAACGCTTCGGACATGAAGGAGTGGGTGGCAGCGGTGTTGGCCATGATCCGCAGCTTGCCCTTGATGCCGGTGGAAAACGGCTGAAGCTCGGCATGCATGCATTCCAGTTGCTGGAACACCCCCTTGGCATACTTCAGAAATACTTCTCCGGCGGGGGTGACGCTCACGCCGGTAACCTGGCGGATCAGCAGCCGCACCTTGAGGGAGTCTTCCAGATTCTTGATACGGGCGCTGGCAGCCGGCAGCGACAGAAAGGTTTTTTCTGCAGCCTTGGTCAGGTTTGAGACTTCACCAATATTGATGAACAGTTTGAGGTCTGTCAGGTCATAACGCATCTTAAGCTTACACGAAGGGGGGGGTTGAGAAATACGAACAATGCCGTCCGCCATTATGGCCTATCATGAAATCGAACAACAATAGATAGTAATCCCTAACTGGATCGACCGGCCATGCTGGCGAGCGGATGAATGAAATTTACAGGAGAAGCCGATGGGCTCAATTGCAGAAGGAAAAGTAGTGATTGTTACCGGGGCCGGAGGTGGTATCGGCCGGGACATTGCAATCGCCTATGCCAAGGCCGGCGCAAAAGTGGTTGTGAACGATATCGGGGTGTCTTTGAGCGGTCAGGGGGGAACTGATGGCCCCGCGCACGCTGTGGTCGACGAAATCACCGCAGCTGGCGGCACCGCAGTCGCCAATACCGACAGTGTCGCCGGCTATGAGTCGGCCAGCCAGATTGTTCAGACCGCCATGGACCATTTCGGTCGTATTGATATCGTCGTCAACAATGCCGGCAATCTGCGCGACCGCCTGTTTCATAAAATGAACGAAGAAGAATGGCGCCAGGTCATTGACGTGCACCTGCATGGAACATTTTTTGTCAGTCGCGCTGCTGCTCCCTATTTTCGAGAACAAGAGTCGGGCGCTTATGTACACATGACGTCAACATCGGGGCTCATCGGCAATTTCGGCCAGTCCAACTACTCCGCAGCCAAGCTGGGTATCGCCGCCTTATCCAAGTCGATTGCACTTGACATGGCCCGGTATAACGTCAGATCCAATTGCATTGCGCCGTTTGCCTGGAGCCGCATGACCAGTTCGATTCCCGCCGAAACGCCTGAAGAAAAAGCGCGGGTGCAGAAACTGCAGAAAATGGAAACGCATAAAGTCGCGCCGATGGCTGTCTATCTGGGCAGCGATGCCGGCGCAGACGTAACCGGTCAGATTTTCGGGGTACGGGCCAATGAAATTCTCCTCTTTAGCCAGCCTCGTCCGGTACGCTCCGTGCACATGTCCGATGGCTGGACGCCCGAGTTGATCGCTCAGATCGCCATCCCGGCCATGCAGGGCCAGTTCCATAAACTGGAGCGCTCTCCCGACGTGATCAACTGGGATCCCATCTGATTACAAGGAGCAGCCGCATGCCACTGGATTACGAACGGATCAAGAACTGGCGTTTTGCCGATACCCGCCACAGCTATACGCAGCGCGACAGCATACTGTACGCGCTGGGTATCGGCCTGGGCTCGGACCCGCTGGATCCATCACAACTGCAATTTGTATATGAAAAACAGCTGCAGGCGTTTCCTACGATGAGCAGCATTCTGTGCTATCCAGGCTTCTGGATGCAAGACCCGGCAACCGGGATCAACTGGGTCAAACTGGTGCATGGTGAGCAACGCAGCATCTGGCACAGACCACTGGCCGCCGAAGGCGTACTGACCGGCAAGACACATATTTCGCATGTAATCGACAAGGGCGCCGACAAGGGCGCACTGGTCATTGCCGAACGCAATATGTACGATGTAAACAATACGCTTGTGGCCACAATCCAGCAGACCACATTTTGCCGTGCTGACGGCGGGTTCGGCCAAGGAGATGCCCCCGTGGCTGCCCTGCCAAGGGTGCCTGAACGTGCACCTGATTATCGGCGCAGGATTCCCGTGGCGCCCAATGCCGCTATTCTCTACCGACTGAATGCAGATCCGAATCCGCTGCATATTGACCCGCAGACAGCTGCCGCCGCCGGGTTCGAACGGCCGATTTTGCACGGACTGTGCACCTACGGGCACGCCGCAAGAGCGGTTGTACAGGACTGCTGCGACAACGACCCTGCCGTGCTATACCGTTTCGATGCCCGTTTTTCGGCGCCGGTGTATCCGGGTGAAACACTGCTTTGCGACATCTGGCGCGAAGGCGCGGATCAGATTCACTTTCAGGTCAGCGTCCAGGAACGCAACGTTGTTGTGCTCAGTAACGGCTATGCCGCCCTGCGCGGCACGCAGTAACCGGCGAAAATCACGCATGCAATAGGCAGCATCGTCGTGCATCACAGCGGATCACAGACAACGAAATGAGAAAATGCCGGCATTGCCCGGCATTTTCTCATTTTCTGCTGGTTCGATAAAAACTAGGCGACCTGGTTCCAAGCCCATAGTGCAACGACAATACCAAAGACGATACGGTACCAGCCAAAAGGACGATAGGATGCACTGGACAGGAATCGCATCAGGGCGCGCACCACAACCAATGCACTAATATAGGCGGCAACAAAGCCCAGCAGGACCGCGAGCAAATTGCTCTCGCTCAGCTGGCCACCATGCCTGTACAAGCTCAATACCGTGGCGGCAATCATGGTTGGCATGGCCAGGAAAAAGGAAAACTCGGTGGCCGTCTTGCGATGAATACCAGCCATCATGCCGGAAATAATCGTTGCGCCCGAACGCGACGTCCCCGGAATCATGGCCAGACATTGAGCGAACCCCACAACCAGCGCCTGCTTCCAGGTGATATCTTCCAGGCTTCTTGTCTGATGAGCCAGTTCATGCTCCTGCAGGGTAGTGTGCTTGGCCATTGAAGGACGCCGTTCCACCCACAGCATAATGATGCCGCCCGCTACGAGCGTAAAAGCGTAAATCATGAACTTGCCATCGAGCAGTTGACTGATATGTTTGATCAGCAGCAGGCCGATAATGGCCGCCGGCAAAAAGGCAATGATCAAATTCATGGTAAAGCGCTGCTCGGTCCGGTTACCGGTGAAGGTGCCGACAATAATCTCGCGCAGGCGCTGCCGATACAACCACATCACCGCCAGAATGGATCCGAGCTGGATCACGATTTCATACACCTTGAATTGCCCGGAGTCAAAGCCGATCCAGTCCCCCAGGATCAGCAAATGGGCGGTGCTGGAAATCGGCAAAAATTCGGTTATCCCTTCGACAATACCCAGAACAACGGCTTTAAACAGGTACCACACTTGATCCATAATGACGGGCTCCGAACCGGACAACAATTTACTGCTTCAGCGAAATAAGCATTTGAGTGAAGATTTTGGGGCTGGCTGCCAGCACATTGCCGGTTTTGAGCCAGGTCTGTTCGCCTTCGAAATCGGCAATAAGCCCGCCTGCTTCCTGGATCAGCAGGCTACCTGCTGCCAGGTCCCAGGGTTTGAGGTGAACCCCGCAATAGCCATCGAAACGACCGGCTGCAACATACGCCAGTTCCAGTACGGTCGCGCCAAGGCGGCGAAAGCCGGAACAGTCGTCGACCAGCCCGTAGTAGCGCTCGGCGCCGGTACGGTTGGAGCCGGAAACAGAAGGGAAACGGCCAGAGATCAGTGCGTCGGAAAAGCGGGTCCGGCTGCCGACACGCACCCGGCGGTCGTTCAGAAAGGCGCCACCACCACGGGTGGCAGTAAACATTTCATTGCGGGCCGGATCATAGACTACGGCCTGAGTGACGACACCCTTGTGCAACAGGGCGATGGACACGGCGTAATTGGGGAACCCGTGTACGAAATTGGTGGTGCCATCCAGGGGATCGATCACCCACTGATACTCCGGCACTTCGTTTTCCTTATCCCTCGCGCCCGGGATGTGGCCGGATTCCTCGCCCAGAAAAGCGTGGTCCGGATAAGCGTCGCGTAACACCTCGATCACTGCCTGTTCTGCGTTCCGATCAATTTCGGTAACGTAATCGTTGGGGCCTTTGCGTGCAATCTGGACTTTATCCAGATCGAGACTGCCACGATTGATAATGGCGCCGGCACGGCGGGCAGCACGTACGGCGATGGTGAGCATGGGGTGCATAGCTTTCCAGACTTCGGTTGAGTAGTAAAATACGCATTTTAATGGACAATAAAGCAGACTTCTGCAAATCCCATCATTTCTGTCCATATTCATGCCGTTCGAAGGAATTTTATGTCACCGCTACATACCCGGGTCCGCTTTATCATGGTGTCGCCGACCCACCCTGGCAATGTGGGTTCTGCCGCAAGAGCAATCAAAAACATGGGATTTGGCGATCTGGTTCTGGTCAATCCGAAAGATAGCGGTATCCTGGCCCATGAAGAGGCCCTGGCGCTGGCCAGCGGGGCCACCGACATCCTGCAAGCGGCACATCTTGCGCCCGACCTTGACGCGGCCCTGGCCGGCATTACCCTGGCCTTTGCCCTGACTGCCCGTACCCGCGACATGGGCCCGCCTTCGCTGGACATCCGCCAGACAGCGCAGCTATCGCGAACGCATCTGAATAATCATGCCGATACGCGTATTGCGATTGTGTTGGGAACAGAAAGAACGGGGCTGGACAATGACGATATCAGCCGCTGCCATCGCATATGCCATATTCCCGCCAACCCTTCGTACAGCTCCCTGAACGTTTCACAAGCCCTGCTGCTGGCGGCCTGGGAGCTAAACTACGCCATGCAGGCGCCGCCGGCAGTCCGGCACACCGGCGCAACGGCCCCGGCTCAGTCCGGCAATCCGCTTTCCACAGGAACGCAGACATCAGCTGGCCGCCCCGACCTGTTGCTAGCGAGGCCCGCCCATGCCTATACAGACATGGTCGATCGCGACTATGCCCCCGCCGAAAAGGTCGAAGCGTTCATCAATCACTGGGAAAGCGCGTTGATCGGGATCGATTTTCTCAATCCCAATTATCCGAAAAAGCTGATGCCACGCATGCGCTATATGTTTACACGCATCCATATGACCCAGGAGGAAGTGGATATGATGCGTGGGGTGTGTACCAACATTCTGAAAACTGTCTATCGGCCATAAGCTGTCTGATCGGCCGGGCTGGCCCAGAACCTGAGGCTCAGCGCAGACCCGCCGCAGCCCCGACAGCCCCTAATTCAGCGGTAATGGTGAATGCGGGCGCCGATCCACCCTCTTGAGCGGGCGCGAACGCGACCGTAACGCCCTGGCTGGCCGACAGTAGCGCGCCCCGCTGCCGCGCACCGCCTGGCATTTTTGCTGCACCAGCGTCGGGAGATTGAATAATGGCTATTTGGCGCTGGCCTGATTGTTGACACCCACTTCCTGCACGGCCACCCGCAATGGACTCGGGCTTTCAAACCCTTCTTCTTTCAATCGCATCGGCACCTCACGATTCAAATCATTCTGCAGATTGAAGAAATTGTCTGCACTGGCCCAGACCCGCAATGTGAGGGTAATGATGCCGTCCTTGCGATCGCCTACGAAAACCGACGGCGCTGGCATTTTCAAGGCGCTGCGCTGTTCGCCGATCAGTTTGAGCAGCACTTCGATCGCCCGGTTGACGTCATCGCCATAACGGATATATGCCGGTACATCCATGCGGCGGTTGTGGTTACGGCTCAGATTGATGATCGTTCCATTCCAGACCGTACTATTGGGTACCGTTACCTGCACGCCGTCGGCCTGCACAATCCGCGTCAGAAACAGCCCGACTTCGTCGACGGTGCCAGAAATGGCCCCAGCCACTGTCACGCTCTCCCCCACTCGCAGGGGTCGCAAACCCAGCAG
>NZ_JBQEAU010000110.1:0-7980 GCF_052108595.1 Advenella sp. | reverse complement strand
CAGCAACATGATGCCGGCTGCAATATTTTGCAGCGTGCCCTGCAAAGCCAGGCCGATAGCCAGGCCGGCGGCGCCCAGTACGGCAATCAGGCTGGCCGTTTGTACACCGAATTGCGACAGCACGGCAATAATGGTAAATATCCGCACACTCCAGATCACGACCGTGCGGAACATGGGAATGATCGTGGGATCGATTTTTTCTGATCTAGCGCTCAGGCGCTGCACCATATTGCCCAGCCACCTGGAAATGGTCCAGCCAATGCCCAGAATAATGAAAGCGACCACCAGGTCAACGGCGAAGCGCTGCAAAAATGGCCAGAAACTTTCGATTTGTTGAATATCCATATAAATCACTCTCTTGCGGGTTTTTTCAAAAAACGGAAAGGCTCGCGCCGGCTTACGCTACCGGACAGGCCCACACCGATAGCGGGCATTCACTACGGCAGAATTTTAACGTGTCATAATGACAGAATATACTTCAGGACAGCAAAGCGACACCACTTTCCGGCACCATATTACAGGACAGCAAAGCTTTCGTATGGGATCAGATTGCAATATGGCCCGCTTTCGTCAACGACCATAACAATCAGCGCTTATCCATGACCACACAGCAAAGTACGCCCTCTACCTTTCATTCTCCACAAAGAATCGGTTTTTCCAGTTTCCGCGACCCGGCCCTGGCTTTCGAAGAACTGCTGCGCATCTACGAGCGCAATACACTGTTCATCCGTGAGTCCTTTTACCGCTACATCAGCGGCGAGAGCCGGTCTGATCAGCGCACACGCGCCTGCTACCCCGCCATTCGCCTGCATGTGCCCGACCATCAGGAAGTCGATTCACGTCTGTCATACGGGCATACTACGGAGCCCGGCCTATATCAGACAACCATCACCCAGCCCCTGCAGTTCAAGAGCTACTTGCTTGAGCAAATCGGGCTGATCATGAAAAACCATCAATTGCCTGTAGAGATCGGCGAATCCGATATCCCTATCCCGCTGCATTTTGCATTTACCGGCGGCCAGTATGTTGAAGGCGTCTATGCGGACACGATCGGCTCTTCATTGCGCAATTTCTTCGATGTCCCTGATCTGGCCGTCATGGACGATGCCATCGTCAATGGCACTTTGCGTGAAGAGCCCGGGCTGCCAGGACCGCTGGCCCCCTTTACCGCGCCACGCATTGATTATTCATTGCACCGGCTGCAGCACTACACGGCAACCGCGCCGGAGCATTTTCAGAATTTCGTCCTGTTTACCAACTACCAGTTTTACGTTGACGAATTTATTGAGCGGGCCACCCAATTGATCGAGGACGAATCATCGGGCTATACGGCATTGGTCGAGCCGGGCAACCACGTTACGCGCAAGGGTCAGCCGGATCCGTCCCAAAAGCTGCAACGGTTGCCGCAAATGCCCGCCTATCACCTGAAGCGCGAGGATGGCAACGGCATCACACTTGTCAATATTGGCGTGGGGCCGTCAAATGCCAAGACTATTACCGACCACATCGCAACGCTGCGGCCATCGGCCTGGATCATGCTGGGCCATTGCGCCGGGCTGCGCAACACGCAGCGCTTGGGCGACTATGTGCTGGCGCATGGCTATGTGCGGGAAGATCACGTCCTGGATGCCGACCTGCCACTATGGGTGCCGGTGCCGCCGCTGGCGGAAATCCAGATCGCCCTGGAACATGCAGTAGAGGAAATATCCGGGCTGTCAGACTGGGAGCTTAAACGCATCATGCGTACCGGAACCGTGGCCACCATTGATAACCGTAACTGGGAGTTGCGGGACCAGCATGAACCGGTGCAGCGTTTCTCGCAATCGCGGGCCATTGCACTTGACATGGAATCGGCAACCATCGCTGCCAATGGTTTTCGCTTCCGCGTCCCGTACGGCACGCTGCTATGTGTGTCGGACAAGCCCCTGCATGGCGAATTGAAGCTGCCCGGCATGGCCTCGGACTTCTATCGCAAGCAGGTCAGCCAGCATTTGCGCATCGGCATGCGGGCGCTGGAAAAACTGCGTGAAATGCCCCGGGAGCGACTGCATTCGCGTAAACTGCGCAGCTTTATCGAAACCGCTTTTAAATAACCCGTATTTTGAACTCCGTTATCAATGCCGCTTTTCCGGTTTTTGCGCTGATTCTGACCGGTTATGTCGCCGCTCGACGACGGATCCTGTCGGATCAGGCAAGCCAGCACCTCAATAGCTATGTGGTCTGGCTGGCATTGCCGGCGCTGTTGTTTCATGCCATGGCCACGGTCAGTTGGGAAGAACTGAACCAGATTCCGTTCATTCTGGCCAGTACCGGCGGCATGCTGGCCACCTTTTTCATTTTCATGGTTTGGCAGCGGCGCCGCTTCAGCCTGCCAGACAATAGTGTGGCAAGCCTGTCCGCGTCCTATAGCAACGCCGGCTATATGGGCCTGCCGCTATGTATGCTGGCCTACGGTCAGGCCGGTATCATACCCGTCATTATTACCATGATACTGACCGCCTGCGTCCTGTTTGCCCTGTCCATCGTCTGTCTGGAAACCGGGTTGAAAAAACATGGCAGTGTATGGACCAGCCTGCGCCATACCGGTGCGGCATTGGCAAAAAATCCGCTGATTGTCTCGCCCCTGGCGGGCATGGCCTTGTCAGGTCTGGGCATTGCATTGCCGGCGCCCCTAGCGGAACTGACGCGCCTGCTGGGCAGTTCGGCCAGCCCCTGTGCCCTGGTTACCATTGGCCTGTTTCTGGCGCAAACGCGCAGTATCCGTCCACACCCGGCACTGGGCGCGGTTCTTTTCATGAAAATGCTGTTTCTACCGGCTGCAACCGCATTCCTGGCCTTTATCGTCTTTGACATGCCGCCGGTGCAACGCGAAGCGGCGGTACTGCTTGCCGCCCTGCCCATCGGCACCGGCCCCTTCATGCTGGCCACCATGTACCAGCGTGACACGCATCTGGTCTCGCAATCCATCTTTATCTCAACCGTGCTCTCGGTCATCAGTGTCTCTATGCTGCTGGCCTGGTTTCAGGGCTAGGCGCCTGGCGGCTGAATTATCGTTCCCACACCGTGCATATGCAAGGTGCCGGCCTGCGAGGTAATATACTGTTTTTCACTGACCGAAAAAGTTATGGTTGCCGCTCGCTCGGGCAACGCATGCATCACTGCCTTTTTGCGGAGCATTACATGAAACCTTCAATAGTCATACTGGATGACTGGGAACACGGGCTTGCCCGCCTGGTAGACTGGTCCGATATAGAAAACCGCAGCCGTCTGACAATCCATCACGACCGCTTGCGCGACGAGCAATTGCTGGCCGCAGTGGCCCAGGCGCAATGCATTGTATTGATGCGCGACCGCACGCCTTTTCCCAAGTCGCTGATCGCGCAATTGCCCAATCTGAAACGCATCATTTTTACAGGCACCCGCAACAACACGCTTGATCAGCAGGCAGCCGAAACGGTCGGCATCACGGTCACGGCGACCGAATTCGGTCCGTCCAAAGCCAGCACCTGCGAGCTGGCCTGGTCGCTGATTCTTGCGTCTGCCAAAAAACTGCCGGACCTGCTTGTCAGCCCGCAACAGCCGCTGTGGCGTACGCCCGCAATCTGCCAGCATCTGCCCGAAGTACTGGAAGGCAAGCGTTTGGGGCTGATCGGTCTTGGACACATCGGCAAGCGCATGGCTGCTGTCGCTCGCGCCTTCGGCATGCAAGTGCAGGCATGGAGTCCGCACATGACACCAGAACGGGCCCGCGAAGAGCAGGCAAGCAGCGTATCACTGGAAACCCTGCTGTCGACTTCCGACGTGGTATCACTGCATATTGTGGTCTCCGATGCCACGCGCAAGCTGCTCAACAGCGACACGCTGGCGCTGATGCAACCGGGTAGCCTGCTGGTCAATACCTCGCGATCCAGCCTGATTGACACGCCGGCCCTGGTCAAGGCCCTGCAACAAGGCCGCCCGGGGTTTGCCGCGCTGGATGTCTTTGATGATGAACCAGGCATCAATCCCGAGCTGCAGGCGCTGCCCAATACATTGCTAACCCCGCATATGGGCTTTGTCAGTGAACAGGTATACCGCAAATTTTCGATCAATGTACAACAACAATTGATCCAATGGCTGGACGAAAACGTGTAATGACAAACAGCATCTTGCCTCACAGCGCGCTTATTCTGGTCGATATCCAGCCAGACTTCATGCCGGGCGGCCCGCTCGCATGCGAACAGGCCGATGCCATTGTCGCGCCCGTACAGACCATACTGGCGCAGGATCGTTTTGCCCATTATGTCGCCACCCAGGATTGGCATCCAGGCGGCCATATTTCCTTTGCGTCCTCGCACAGCGGCAGCAAACCCTTTGACAGCATTGCGCTTTACGGCCATCCTCAGGTGCTATGGCCGGATCACTGCCTGCAGGGAACAAACGGTGCGGCACTGCATGAGGCCATCGACTGGAACAGGATGAATGTCATCGTACGCAAAGGCACCGATCCGGTTGTTGACTCGTACAGTGCGTTTTGCGAAAACTACAACCCCGCAGGCGAGCGCCCCTTGACCGGTCTTGCCGGCTGGCTAAGGGATCGTCAGGTTCGGGATGTGTATATTGGCGGCCTGGCAAGAGATGTGTGCGTACTATGGACCGCGCAGGACGCGCGGGCTGCCGGATTCAATACATTTGTCATCTGGGATGCAACCGCCCCGGTTACCGTGCAAACGGATACAAACACGCGCAAGACACTGCTGGAACAAGGCATCCGGATCGTGTACAGCGACAACCTGGCCGGCACCCCTTAAGATCTGCGGTGCAAGAATCAGTCTCGCATTTTGCGACTTCTGTCATGAAGCGCCTGCATTGGTGGCTGCCCTAGCAATGCCGCATTTTCTCTGCAACATCACACCATCAATGGCAACCGCCATATGCGCATCAGGGCACGTTGTCGTGCCCTGCGTGATATCAATGCTGCTCGATAAAGCTCTTGAGAAATTCCTGCGTTCGCGGCTCCTGAGGGTGAACCAGTACCTCATCAGGTGTGCCCTGTTCTACAATCTTGCCCTTGTCAAAAAAACAGACCCGATCGGAAATTTGCTTGGCAAACTGCATTTCATGCGTGACCAGCAACATCGTCAGATCATGCTCTTCTGCCAGCCGCTGAATCACGTTAAGTACTTCGCCCACCAGTTCAGGATCCAATGACGATGTCGGCTCGTCAAACAGCATAATGTTGGGCCGCATCGCCAGCGCGCGTGCAATGGCCACGCGCTGCTGCTGACCGCCGGAGAGCTGGCTAGGAAACTTGTCGCTCTGATCAGACAAGCCCACCAGTTCGAGATACTTGTCGGCACGCTCGTTGGCTTCCTCTTTGGACAGCTTGAGCACCTGCACCGGCGCTTCGGTCACGTTGCGACGCACCGTCATATGCGGAAACAGATTGAACTGCTGAAATACCATACCCATTTCCTTGCGCATTTCACGCAAGTGCTCTTCAGCAGCGGGTACCAGTTCGCCATTTTTCTCTTCATGCCATAACGGCCTGCCGGTCACGTAAATCACACCATCATTGATGTTTTCAAGTGTCATCAGGATACGCAGCACCGTGGATTTGCCTGAACCGGACGGGCCGATAATGGTCACTTTTTCGCCTTTGCGAACCTCGAAATCCAGTTCATCCAGCACGGTCACATCACCAAATTTTTTGATGACCTTTTCGAAGCGGATAATCGGCTCGTCAGTAGCCGGGCGAGCAGCAGCACCATTGGCATTCGCAACATCTTCGCCCTGCGGTTTATCCAGGGCCGTATTCGAATTATCATTATTCATCGGATTATTCATCGTAAAGGTATTCCTCGTTTTGGCAGGTGGGTGTCCAGATATCGCACCCCATAGGACGCGACGATCGTCAGGATCAGGTAAATGATCCCCACCATGGATAGCGGTATCAGATAATTGAAGGTACGATCACCTATGATTTTTGCAACATTGAGCATTTCCAGCACGGTAACGACCGACAGCACCGGCACATCCTTCATGATGGAGACCAGATAGTTCCCCATTGCGGGAATAATGCGCGGGATCGCCTGCGGCAGAATGATGAAGCCGAACGTGCGCACAGGCGCCAAGTCCAATGCCCGCGACGCCTCGGTCTGTCCGCGTGGGATGGACTCGATGCCAGCCCGGTAGACCTCGGACAGGTAGGCGCTGTACTGCACCCCCAATGCCAGTGCCCCGGTCATAAAAGCAGGCAAAACAATGCCGTGCTCGGGCAACACATAATAAAGAAAGAAAAGCTGGACCAGTAACGGCGTATCGCGGATAAATTCAGTGATGAATTTTGCAGGCCACGAGATGATGGCCAGCCGGGCACTTTTAAGTCCGGCCAGAATCAGGCCCAGCACCATGGCTACGAGAAAGCCCAGCACGGTCGCTTGCAGCGTAACCACCAGGCCTTTGAGCAGTATCGGAAAAATCGAAACAGCAAAAGCCCAATTGCTGCTGGTATCCCATTCAATACCAAAAAACATGATCAGGCCCTCCCCGCGCGCCAGCGCCCGACAGATCGCTCCAGCAGCTTCATGATTCCGGTCAGAATCAGTGCCATGCCAAAATACATGAATAGCAAAATGGTGTATACCGTCGTGCTGTCCTGTGTGTAATTGCGGATCTGTTCGGCACGAAACGCCATATCGCCCAGGCTGATCAACGATACCAATGCAGTATCTTTAAGATTTTGCACCGCCAGGTTACCAAAGCTGGGCATCATTTCCGGGATGGCCTGTGGCAGGCAAATAAACCGTAATGTCTGGCGGGGTGTAAAGTCCAGCGCCTTGGCCGCCTCAAATTGCGAGCGAGGTACTGCCTGGAGGGCGCCGCGCACGACCTCGGCACCATAGGCACCGATATTAAAACCCAAGGCCAGCGTCCCGGCGACCAGCGGCGCCATGCGAAAGTCCAGGCCCAGGGCCTGGCCCAATAGCGGCAGCGCAAAGAACAGCCAAAACAGCTGCACCAGCAGGGACGTTCCACGAAAAATCTCGACAAAGCAGATCGAGAATCCGCGATAAAACCAGTTGCTTGAAAGCTTGCCGACACCGAATACAAAAGCGGTGATCGCACCCAGTATGGTCGAATAGACTGTCAGTTGAACGGTCACCCACGCACCCTGCAACAGGGGCGTCAGATATATATTCCAATCCATCGGTCACCTTATATTTTTTGGAAATGAAATGAAGGATGCAAGCGGCAGCCTGCACGAGCCGGTGAGTTTGAGCCTGGCTGATGTCGCCAAACCAAGGATGGGTCTGCAATTGCCTTGCAGACCCATGTGCGCACGCCATACGGCTTGCGCATAACCCTCAAAAGAGCTACAACCTGATTACTTTGCTGCGCAAAGTTGTTCTGTCGTCTGCTTGGTAGACTCTTCCAAATCATGTTCGGAAAAGCCATAAGTAGTCAGAATCTTTTTCCACTCGGGTGTTTTCTTGAACTTGGTCAGCTCTTCGTTAACTGCTTTACGCAGATCATCCGAGCCCTGATCAAAGGTGAAACCACCCCAGCTGCGTGCAGGTTTTCCATCGATCACCGGGTCTTCAAATTTTTCTGCTGGCTCGACTTTGTCACTCTTGTTGGCCAGTTCACTGACCGTCAGACTGGTTGCTGCATAGGCTGCGGCACGACCGGTAGACACTGTCGAAATCGCATCTGCATTATTGGAGATAGTCACCATACGGCTGTCGTCAACACCAAGCTTTTGCAGCATTTCGAGCTGGTCGGCACCCGCCATGATGGCGATTTTCTTGTCTGACTTGCTAAAGTCTTCATATTTATGCAGATTGTCCGGGTTGCCTTCGGCAACCAGCAGGCCCTCGCCATATGAGCTGTTAGGTTCAGAGAAAGCCACCTGCTGACAACGCTGGGGCAGGATAGCCATCTCTGCTGCCACCATGTCGAACTGATCGGCTTTCAAGCCCGGAATAAGTGAACTGAAAC
>NZ_JBQEAU010000109.1:0-16098 GCF_052108595.1 Advenella sp. | reverse complement strand
TTATTCTCCCTTAAATTTTCGTCTGGTCCTGCCCATCAATATAATTGAAGCGATAGTGGGAAATAGCAACGACAGGAAGCCGTAGCCGAATCCGCCTGCGGCCTGGGATACCAGGCCGATGGCCGGAGGCCCTAAAACGACGCCCAAATAGGTAACCGCCAGCGTACCGCCGGTAACCGAACCCGATTTCCCCTCGGGCGCGCGCCTGGCCACTTCTGCCAGATACACGCCATTCCAGCCGATGGCAGTGGCGCCGAAAACAGCAAAAACAAATACGATCCACCATTGACTTGACCCAGCGTCAATATAAAAGACGCCAACGGCAGACAAGAGCATGCCGGCAGCCAGCACCAGCAACATGCTCCAGGTGGAAAAGAAATTATCAGCCAGGTAGCCCCACAAAATCCGCCCGATTACGCCTGCCGCCTGGGACACTGACAGAAAAACCCCTGCCAGAACCAACGACATGCCGACCTCGTTATGCAGGAAGGTAATGGCATATGTCATTAACGTGAGCTGGCATACAGAAAAGCAAAAGGAACATACGGCCAGCGTGCGCAATACAGGAATGCGATAAATCGTTCCAAGCGCACCGAAGAACTCTTCCCTGAAAGACCGTCTGACGCCGGTTGCGTCCGGCTCCCAGGAACGTGGAGCAAAAAGCGACACCACCGCGCAAAAGAACAGCACGATGCAGACGACACCCAAGGCGCTGTGCCACCCGACCATTTGCTCCAGGCTGGGCATGATCATGGCGGCCAGCACGCCACCAAGCGGCACGCCGGTTTGCTTGATAGAGAAAATCAAGCTCAGTCGGTGCATTGGTGTATTTTTGATCAGAATTTGCGAACTGCACGGGGTCACCGGGCCATATCCAAGACCAATGAATATACCGGCCAGGGCGAGCGTCCACACAGACGGCGCCATCACGAACAGTGTCAGGCCAACGGCGGAAGACACCAGACACAAGGCACTCAGCCGGATCGGCCCGACCATGGTCAGCATCGCGCCTGCGCTCAGGCTGCTTAACATCGCAGACAGATAAGCCACCGCAATATAAAAGCCGATATAGCCGGCAGGCACGCCCAGCTGGTTTGACAGCACGGGCGCCATCACTGGCGGCACCAGCAGCACCATGGTCGCCAGCGCCTGAATGGTCAATGTCAGGATAAGTACCATCCAGCCTGCGCGACTATCCTGTTTCCTTCGGATAGGGTTGGACTGATTATTCGTCGTTGTGTTTGTCATAGCCCACTTGTCTGGAAAAAATCGTTATGCCTGACCATGCCATTCCCGCTTGAAAACAGAATGATAGCAGCAGCGATCCGCTGCATGCGTGCTGACCGACACTTCGATAAGCTTGGCTTTTCGATTGCGATATTTTCTGACGATCCTCAGGCTCGGACCGCCTGCCCAGGATTGCCACTGCGCAGCCTGGCTTCAGATCAGACAGATTGCCTGAATTTCGTGCCCAACAGTGGACTCCACAAGGGAAGCGGTCTGCTGCTTTTCAATGACAGTTGTCATATAGGTGGCATCCTGATATCGATCGGCAATACCCATCATATACAGGCTGTAAGCACTGCTGGCCTTGTTGGAAACGACCTTGACGTCCATCATGGCTGGCTAACGCGTGACCTGATATGACTGCGCCAGCCTTGTCAATGCCTCTCTGATCGTAGCAAGATTTAATTCGTCATATTGTATACAACATTCAAAAACAGCCAATTGATTACGAAACAATCTATTAATTATTTATTTTTGCATACCAATTGGCCTATGCAACCGTTGTAACGGATCGCAGGTCTGCCTGCGCGACAGCCCCCCGCCGTGTCCTCAGTTCTTTGTTTGCAGACTCTCCCGGGCCAGATCCAGGCCAAGCTTGCCCTCGGTGCGGGCAAACTGAACAAACTCTTCCTGGCTGGCAGACGGGTTGACCTCTTCAAAGTTTGCCGTCAGGTTCTTTTTGACAGCCGGTTCGGCCAGAACTTTTCCGGTAGCTGCAAATAGCGTATCAATGACGGACCTGGGTGTGCCAGCCGGAACGAAAATCCCCCACCAGTTGGTGATGTTGTATCCTTTGAGCCCGGACTGGTCAATGGGTTTATATTGACTGATCACTCTGGAAGGCGTCTTGGAAGTAATCGCCAATCCCTTCACTTTGCCGGTATCGATCATCGCCTTGGCCGATGGCGCCGTCGCAAACGATATGTCGGTATCCCCGGCGGCTACCGATTGGGTCGCCGGCGCGCCCCCCTTGAACGGCACATGCAACAGATCGCGGCCCGACAACCTCAGAAACTCAACGCCTGCCAGATGGGTAATGACACCGTTGCCAGAAGAGGCAAAGGTCAGCCTACCCGGCTCTTTCTTCGACTTTTCCAGCAGATCCTGAACACTACCTATACCCGACTTCTTGCTGGCAATAAGAATCATGGGCGACGTGGTAAGCCGACTGACCGGGATGAAACTGTCCGGTGTGTAGGCCACTTTGTACAGCACGTTGTCGCTACCCATGACACTTGAATTACCCATGAAGATCGTATAACCGTCTGGCTTGGCCCTTGCTACATGGGCTGCAGCAATGGTGGAGCCTGCACCTGGCCTGTTTTCGACAATAACCGGCTGCTTCAGGGTTTTTGCCAGATGGTCTGCATAGACTCGCGCTACGTTGTCGGCGCCGCCGCCTGGCGGAAATCCGATGACAAGTGAAATCGGCTTGTCAGGATATCCTGCCGCCTGGACAGTCGTGGTCACAGCCAGTAAAGTTCCCGCAATCAAAATCGTTTTTTTTCCAATCATGTTTGTCTCCTGATAGGGTTTGACCTTCGTTGTAATCGCTTATTTGTTAGCGCTACTTTGTCGCTACCTTCTTGTCGTTCAATGCCCGGTAAACACGGGCGTGCGCTGCGACCTCCAGGCTGCGGCGCCCTCTTTCATATCCTGCGAGCTTTCGGAGCGCAACACGGCCTGGGCAATTTCCTCTGTTCTTATGTCCTGCCGGGCGATCAGATTCAAGTGCTTTTTGATTCCCAGCAGGGCTTGCGGCGCCATGGCGGCCAGATGTGACGAAAGCGCATCGGCTCGCGCCAGCAGGCGCTGTGCCGGCACGAGCTCAGTCAGAAAATCCATATCCAGCATTCGAGCAGCATCAACTTTTTCAGCCGTCAAAAAAAGATACTTTGCATTGTTCAGGCCGAGGCGCGAAACATAGCGCTGCATGCCTCCGGGATAAAAATGCAGGCCGAATTTCACGGCAGGCATAAACATATTGACGCGGTCTGTGCCCAGACGAAAATCACAGGCCAGGCACAGATCTGTGCCACCGCCATATACGCCCCCCTGGATGACGGCGATAGTGATTGCACGACACTGTTCTACAGCATCGACCACTTCACCGAAATACAGCGAACTGGGCGCTTCTTCGCTGGCCAGCGAAGAAATGTCGTAGCCACTGCAGAAATATTTTCCTGATGCGACCAGACGCAACACCAGGAGGTCTTCCCGATTGTTCACGGTTGCAATATGCTGTTCAATCGCTTTGAGGTCCGCAGGCGACAGACGGTTGGCATGTTCGGCTTTGTTCAGTTGCAGCGTGGCTATCGCGCCCTGGATGTGCAGGGTTGGGGTATGCAGGTCTTCTGTCATGATCACAACCTCTTTAATTTTGCCCATCGGCCTGATACAAAACGCCGTCGGTAATCAATTGCTCGACCTGGTCCCTGTTCATCCCCATGTCATTCGCTACCCGCAGCGTATCCTGCCCGAAAACCGGCGGAGAAGAAACAACGCTGTTGCTATCGTGATTGCTCATATGCACGGGCAAGGCCACTTGCCGCAACGGCCCCAGGCGGGCATGCTCGACTGTCTGAACCAGGTTACATGCCAGGACCTGCTCATCGCGGAAAACATCTTCCAGCGTATTGATCGGCCCGGCGGGGATACCCTGCTCGATCATGATTGGCGTCCAGTGCATGCGCGGGTGCTTTTTGAGCGCGCCCTCGAGAATATCCTTGAGCGCATGGCGATTTTTCATTCGGTCTGCATTGCGAACAAAGCGCGGATCGGCAACCAGCCCATCCAGATCCAGCACGGAACACAGGCGTACCCACATATCCTGTGTGGCCGGCGCCAGATTGATGGGGCCATCGCTGGTTTCAAAGGTGCCGTAAGGCGCAATCACCGGATGAACATTGCCGCAAGGTTGCGGCACTTCTCCCACACTCAGGTAGCGCTGACCCTGTACCGACAGCAGGCTCAGCAGGCTGGCCAGCAGAGACGTCTCCACATGCTGCCCCTGTCCCGTCGACTTCATCTCGATCACCGCCGCCAGCACGCCGATCACTGCCCACATCCCCGCTGTCAGGTCACCGATAGCAGTACCGACCCGAGTCGGACCCGACTCGGGCGTGCCGGTCAGACTCATGAAGCCGGAATATCCTTGGGCAATCTGGTCAAAGCCGGCCCAGCTTTTTGCCGGGCCAGTACTGCCGAATCCCGAAATGGAGGCCATGATCAGCGAAGGCTTGTCCTTGCTGAGCGATTCATATGACAGACCCATGCTTGCCATGGTACCCACTTTGAAGTTTTCCACGACAATGTCAGACTGCAGCGCAAGTTGGCGGATAAACGCCAGCCCTTCAGGCTTGCGAAAATCAACGCCTATACCCTTTTTATTTCTGTTGGCGCTCAGATAATAGACACTGATGTCCTCATCGAATGGCCCCCACTGGCGAATCATATCGCCATTCGGCGTGGGTTCGACCTTGATTACGTCCGCGCCCAGGTCGGCCAGGGTCATGGTGCTAAACGGCCCGGACAGCGCGCGCGTCAAATCCAGAACGCGCAAACCGGCTAATGGTCTTGTCATGATTATCTCCTTTTGCATGCTATTCTATGCAATAAGATTTTCCAATCAAAATACTGTTTATTTATCGTACGATCATTTTTTCTTATTGTTATTTTCTAACCAACGCACGACATCAGTATGCAAGGACGGGGCCGCCATGAACACACGCCAAATGCGCTATTTCATCAAGGTATTTGAATTGGGAAATATGACCAAGGCAGCGGCCACCCTGCATATTGCGCAGCCTGCCCTGACACAGCAGATACATCTGCTTGAGGCAGAATTGGGCGTCAGCCTTTTTTTACGATCTACGCGCGGCGTAAAGCCGACAGAAGAAGGCACGCTGCTCTACAAACATGCCCAGACCATCGTGCGCCAGATTGACAATACCAAGGCAATTTTACATCGGCGCGATAACCCGGTCAGCGGCACCGTATCCATTGCGCTGGCTTCCAGTACGGCACGCATGCTGGCCCTGCCACTGATCCACCAGGTCAAGCAACGCTATCCGTCGGTGATTCTGGAGATTGTCGATCTGCCCAGCGCCGACCTGACCCGTCAGGTACTTCAGGGACGGGTAGACTTTGCCCTGACGCCGGACCAGCAGGAAATCAAAGGCATGGTGCTCAAGCCGTTTCTGGTTGAAGAGTTGCTGCTGTTGCTGCATGCTCAGACAAGCATTAAAAAACGTCGCGTCAATATCGAAGACATCAAGGATGTTCCCCTGATTCTGCCCAGTTTGCCCAACCGTTTACGCTCACGAATCGATCACGCCTTCCTGGAGCGACGCCTGCCTTATGAGCTGATCGCAGAGGCCAGCACCTCTGCCATCCTGATTCCCGCAGTCAAGAACGGGCTGGCTGCGACCATTCTTCCGTACTCCGCCGCCCACGAAGAAATCCATGACGGTACAATCACCATGCGGCGGTTCGATTTTGAGTTTTTCCGCGAGATTTTCATTTGCCATACAAATAACATCATGCGCAATGATGCCGTCGATTGCGTCATGGACGAATGCGAAAAAACGGCCGCACGCCTGATCGCGAAAAACGTCTGGAAATATACCAAGTTGCTCTAAGGCAGCCTGCTGCAACCCATAACCCGAAATTCCCTTCATGCCGGATATTATGAAACCAACCTTAACCTCTATTTGCGAACAGCTTGAGACCTTTGCCAAAGCCAGAGACTGGGATCAATACCATTCGCCCAAAAATATCGCCATGGCGCTTTCGGTGGAAGCAGCAGAGCTGGTTGAAATATTTCAATGGAAGACAGAAGCAGAATCGGCCACACTGAACGAACAAGACCAACTGGCGGTCAGACATGAAATTGCCGATGTTCTGCTGTATCTGCTCACCATCAGCCGGGTCTTGAACATTGACATCTTGCAGGCCGCCCAGGAAAAACTGCAACTGAATGCACAAAAGTATCCGGTGAGAAAAAGCAAAGGCAACGCAAAAAAATATGACAGACTCGATGACTGACGGTAATCCGGGCTCCGTCCCTGCACGTCAAGAGCAGCGCATACAGGCCCCCGCACAGGCGACGACGGACGTCGAGATGGACGTGTTTGCGCCGTGGATAAAAAAATGGAACCTGGTCCAGGACGGCACGCCCATTGCGACCCCGGGCAGCAGCCTGCTGCCGGTAAAAATGAACAATGCCATGGCAATGCTGAAGATTGCCCGTGATGAGCACGAAATACGCGGCGGCAAAGTGCTGCAATGGTGGGATGGCAATGGTGCTGCCAGGGTATTTGCCCGTAACGCTAATGCCTTGGTGTTGGAACGGGCCCAGGGCAAGCAATCGCTGATGCAGATGGCGTTGCACGGCCAGGACGACAATGCCAGCCGTATTGCCTGCGACACGGTGGCGCAACTGCACGCCTACGCAAGGCGCATTCCGGGCCAGCCTGAATTGGTTCTTTTACAACTGTGGTTCGCTGACCTGTTTGCAGCGGCCAGAAGCAACCCGGTGCTGCAACAATGTGCGAATGCAGCACAGCGGCTGCTGGCCGACCCCGAAGAGATAACCGTACTGCATGGCGATATCCACCACGACAATATTCTGGACTTCGCGGATCGTGGCTGGCTGGCCATCGACCCCAAGGGGCTACTGGGCGAGCGGGGCTTTGACTATGCTAATTTGATTGTGAACCCCGACCTGCCCACCGTAACCGACCCGGTTCGCTTCGCTCGCCAGGTTCAAGTCGTATCGCAGGCGGCCAGCCTGGATCGTCACCGCTTGTTATGCTGGGTCCTGGCCTTTGCCGGCCTGTCGGCGGTCTGGTTCATCCAGGACGCAAGCGAGGCACAGGCGCAACAGGATCTGAACGTGGCGCGCCTGGCACTACAGGCCCTGTCACTGAGCCCGAATTAATTCGCGCGCCGCTTGTTCATTCCAGCGTAAAACCTGCCTTGATGCTGACCTGCCAGTGGGCCACTTTACCGTCGATAACGTGTCCGCGAGTTTCGGTAACGGTAAACCACTGAATGTTCCTGACCGTCTCATTGGCTTTGGCCAGCGCGTTGCTCACTGCATCTTCAATGCTGGTTGTTGATGAACCTGTCAGTTCAATATGCTTATAAACATGATCGCTCATGGCGCTGCTCCCTGTAGTGTGGATAGGCACTTCCCATGTTACGGCGATTAGACTATTTATGCAATTGGGCCACAATCAATCTGTCTCTTATTTTATTGCTCCTGCACCAGGCCCCTGCTACTGCCAGGTAAGTCTTCACAGCGGCCGCCCCGGCAGCACGACATGCCAGACTCAGGCCAGGAAAATAAACGCGCCACGTTCCTGGAAGGGAAGACTTAGCGCGTTACCGGCACTTGCAGCAATTTATCGAAAATATCCTCGCTGCCCATCTGTCCGCCCTTTAACATGACGACCATCCCGTCCAATGCAGGATTGTCGCTATGCATTGAGCAAACGGTTACCCCGGGCGACAGTACACTTGCATAAGACAAGGCCCATACATCCAGTTGCGCGATTGCCTGGCTGGACGTATCTCCACCCGCAATGCCAAGCCGGCCCAGGCGTATACCCTGCTCTGCCAGCAGTTGCAACGTGGATTGCACAAACCGGGCCGTTGCACCCGCCAGGTCCGCTGAATGAATTGCACAGTCGCGCCCGTTTTGCTGGTCGACATAGGCCAGAACATGACGGTTAGCACTCAGCTCATCACAGATGTGCTGACATTGTGCAGCCCGGTAGTCGGCATCATTCAACAACGAGCGCGCCTGCAACGGCCGTTTGACATATCCGTCGGCAGCCCGAACCTGTGCAGCGGTCACCGGAGAAAGACTACCCGCCAACACGAAGGTCGGACCAACGTGCGCCGGGTGCTGCCTGTCGTCGATCACGTGGTCCGCAACGCTATGGGCGTGCGTACCGACATTTTCTGCCGCCGCCAGTGCCTGCAGCACGACACTTGAGCCTACAACCAATGCGGTTTTATGCTCATTGGCGATACGCAGGATCTGTCGTCCCACGCTTGCAAGCTGCGTACTGTCAGAAACATCGAAAAGCACAGCCGTGTCCATTTTTCCCCTGGCGCTGCTACAGCGCTGAACAGTCCGATCTACAAGCGCATCAAGCAGGGCTGGTTGCTGTTGATATGCCGTATAAGGAATGTTAATGACATCTGCCATGGCCTGCGATTGCAGATGCAATCCCAGGTCGGCTTCATGCATCGGTGTCACTGGGTGGCATTGCATGGTTGGGTGCCGGTCAATACGATGCACCTGGCCGGAATCTCCGGCAGCCGCAAAAAGATTGCCAAAGCAGCAATAACGGCCAATATCGGGCTGGCCACCCACAAACAGCGCAAACGGCGCCTCCACATAGTCGCCCAGGATATTGACTGCGATCCCAAGGCTGCCCGTGTGCGCGGCACTATCAAAGGTTGAACAACATTTGTAATGCAGCACCGACACACGCTGATCCTGGAAAAAGCGCCCGATCTTCGGCAAACAGGAATGCATCTGTTGCGGGTTCATACCGCGCGCTGTACCGGCTATTCCTATTGCTTGCAGGGGGCCGATACGCGCCAGTTGCGCTTCGGTGGGCACGTCCAGAAACAGGATGCTACGCAGATTGGCGCGGGCCGCAACGGCCAGCGTATCGGTCGCCCCGGTAAAATCATCGCCATACCAGCCGAACGTCAGGCTCATGATTGCTTGTCGCCAAAAAACGCCAGTGCGGCCTTCAGCTCGGGCATATTACAAGCGAAATCCTCCAGCGTTGCTCCTTCCTGCTGCGCTGCCCAGGCCTGGCGAAGGCTGACCACGCCGGCAGCCGGTCCCATAGGATGGGCCAAAATGCCACCGCCCGACATGAAGAGCAGATCCTGGCTTTGAATCGACTGCCAGGTCACCGGGACTGTACCGGCCCACTGGCCCGAAGAAAACACCGGCAACACCCGGTCATCGACCGTGTCGGACATGCGCGCCAGAGAGTCGGAAGCCGCTGCCACCACTTCGCTATCGGGCTGCGAGAATTTCCCCTGCAGACCATGCACATGCATGTGATCCACCCCTGCCAGGCGCCACATCGTCTGATACGGCTGATAAGCCATTCCAAGCAACGGATGTCGCGAAACGGCTCCAAAGCCATTACGATGACCATGGATAGCAAGCGGCGTACTCTTTCTGAGGCTTTCAATTGCCGAGAACCCGCAGTAATTGAGGCTGGCCATCACGCAGGTGCCTTCTTCCTGCGCAACCAGATCTGCGTGACGCCGCATGGAATCCAGGTCATCGCTGATATTGAAGGCCATCATGACCTTTTTGCCGGTGCGCTGTGCATGCTCACGAATAACGGCCATCACCGCAGGTACGCGCTGGGCCAGTGGCGCATGGTCCGGATTGGCGCACACTTCATCATCCTTGATGAAATCGACACCCGCCTCGCACAAGGTTTTCACCAGCGCTGCCGTTTGCGCTGCGCTCATGCCGACATTTGGCTTGATAATCGTGCCGACCATGGCGCCGGCGGCCACACCAATACTGGCACGCGTGCCGGCAATGCCCAGACCAGGCAAGGCAAACCGCATACGAAATGAAGCGGGGAGCGTCAGCGATTCAAGACGCAGTCCGGTCACTTCACCCAGGTCGTAAAGATTGCCCGAGACCGTCGCAGCCAACGTGGCCAGGTTTGCACCAAAGTTGGCTATCGGAAATGAAATATCAATCTGGGCCCGACGCCATGGGCCGCTGACATTTCTGCGTTCGAGCCAGGCATTGGGCAGGCTGGGTGCATCGCCTGCGGGCAACTCGTGAACTGCAGTTACCGTGGCACGGGCTCTATCGCGCAACTCATCGGTTTCGCCAGCAACACGGGTAAAGGTCCCGCAGGACTGTTCGCCAGCCATGATCTGGGCCACTTTGGCCGGTTCAAAAGGCGTTTCCACCACATATCGAGCCTGTACTACTGTATCGCTCATAATGTATCCAGGTCCGGGAATGGCCGGATAGCCTGTTGGCCATTCCAGTCTTCCGACGTCACGCGAATCAGGTCAAACAGGCGACCCTTGGGGCCCGCTACTTCCGACAGTTCGATGACCGTGCCCGGATGATACTCAGTATCAAAATAGATAAACCTGCCCTGCTCGCCAACTTCACCGCTCATGCGTGGCTTGAAACCCTGCTTGAGTAACCTTTCAAGATCGGCATCGTAATGCTCGGTCCAGTAAGCGACATGCTGCAGGCCGGTGCGGCCCGCCTGTAGAAAATCGCGGTACATCGACGGAACGTCGTTGCGCGTCTGTATCAGCTCTACCTGCACGAAACCCGAATTGGCCAGCGCTACTGAATTATGCGGCTCGTAGGTCTGACCGTCATATTGATAGTTGCGGATCGGCACCTTAGGGTTGTAATACCAGGGTCCCACGCCCAGCGTGTTGCTCCAGTATGCCATTGCCGCTTCGATATCATCGACAACATATCCCAACTGACGAATTTCGCCAAAGAATGTACTCATATTATGTTCCAGCTATTTGATAAAAATGATGCCTGCAGGAACAAGCACCATGAACCTGAATGGCGAGATGATTTATTTGATAAAACCGGTGGATATCCAGGGAACAAATGTCACGATCATCAACCCGACAAACAGCGCGACAACGTAACCCCAGATATAGCGCATGCCTTCAGACGGATTGACCTTGCCAATTGCGCACGCGCCGTAATAGCCCACACCGAACGGCGGAGCGAACAATCCAATACCCATTGCAAAAATGACAACAATGGAATAGTGCACATCATGGATATCCAGGGCGCGTGCGACCGGAAAGAGCAGTGGTCCGAACAGGACGATGGCCGGAATACCCTCCAGAATGCTTCCCAATATGATGAACGCAAATACCGAGATGATCAGAAAGCCATAACCGCCTCCTGGCACGTTCGCCATGAGCGCTGCCAGATCACTGGAAAAGCCTGATTGAGTGAGTGCCCAGGCCATGGCCGTTGCGCAGCCGATAATCAGCATAATGGCGCCTGACAGCGTCGCCGTTTCCACCAGGATAGGCGTCACACGCTTCCAGTCAAACTGCCGATAGACCAGCAGGCCCAGCAAAATGGAGTACACCACCCCAATCGTAGAGACTTCAGTTGCGGTCGCTATACCCTCGACCACGGCAGCTCGGATAACGAAAGGCAACGAGATGGCAGGCAAGGCAATCAGCAGGAAACGAAAAATATCACGCTTGGGTACTTTTGCAACCTTTGTCAGATCTTCACGGCGATAGCGCCAGCCGACCACGACACACAGACACAAACCGAGAACAACAGCCGGCAATATGCCTCCGGTAAACAGCGCGGCAATGGATACGCCGGTGACCGAGCCAATGGTGATAAGCACTATGGATGGCGGAATGGTTTCGGTCTGCGCGCCCGTGGCCGACAGCAAAGCAACAAGTTCACCTTTTTTTGCGCCGCGCTTTTCCATCTCGGGAAACAGTACCGGCGTGATGGCGGCCATATCGGCAATCTTGGAACCGGAGATACCGGAAACCAGATACATGGCGCCAATCAATACGTAAGAGAGGCCACCGCGAACATGCCCCAGGCAACTGGCCAGGAACTGAATCATGGCCCGCGCCATACCCGTCATCTCTATGAGCGCGCCCAGGAAGATAAAGAGCGGCACAGCCAGCAGAATCAGATGCGACATGCCTTCATTCAAGCGACCCACCATCACGACAATGGGGGTCTGGGTCGTGAGCGTCAGATAGCCGAAAGTGGCCAGCGCAAACGAGAATGCAATTGGCACACCGGAGAAAACGCAAGCGGCCACCACGAAGACAAAGAAAATCACCAGATTGAATTTACCAAGCTCCATCAACACGGGATGCGCCAGCCAGAACACGGCCAGCAATGCCAATGTGACGCCCAGACTGATCGACAGTTGCTTGCGATCAGCAGTCATGACCATGCGAAAGACCGACGTCAGAATCATGAGCGCAATGCCCACCGGCAATGCGGCAGCGTGCCATGCATTACTGATTTCCAATGCCGGCGTCACAATATAGGATTCTTCGTAGGCATACTCAAAGGCCGGATACAGAAAAAGCACCAGGAAAGCCAGCGATGCAGACGAAGCAAAACCTTCAAGCAACAGACGTCGATTGGCGCAGACACGGTCAATAAAGGCGGTCATGCGCATATGTTGGCCGCGCCGCAACGCGATTACCGCACCCAACATGGACAGCCACAGAAACAGGATCGACGCCAGCTCATCGGTCCACACCAATGGCACATGCAATACGTACCTTGCCGCGACACCCGAAAACAGGATCACCACTTCCAGGATAATCAGCATCACGGCGAGCAGCTCAACACTGCGGCCGAGCGCGTTGTCTGCCGCGCGCACCAGCTTGGCTGCGCCGGAAACAGTAGTTGTGGCGGGCGTTTTCATCGCCATCGCAGAATCGGTCATCATTGCAGTTTCCATCACACTAAACCAGTTTACCGACCGAGGCCTCGAGCGCGGCCCAGGCTTCATCGCCAAAACGGCCCTTCCACTCTTTGTAAAAACCGGCATTACGCAGTGCAGCCCGGAATGTGTCGGGTGCTGGCGCATTGAAAGCGAGTCCTTTGGATTGCAGATCACTTTGCACCGAATCATTGAGCTTTCTGATATCTTCGCGCTGACGCACACCCGCGCCATTAATACCATCGGCCACGATTGTCTTCAGATCATCGGGCAATCGATCCCACGCCGCGCCATTGGCAATAAACCAGAAGCCATCCCAGATGTGATTGGTCTGGGAGCAATATTTTTGTACTTCGTACAGTTTTGCCACCTGGATAATGGGCAACGGGTTCTCCTGAGCATCCACAATCTTGGTCTGCAAAGACGAATACACTTCGCTGAACTGAAGGCTTGTCGGGGCAGCGCCCAGACCTTTGAACATCGAAATGGACAGCGGGCTGACCGGCACGCGGATTTTCAGGTCTTCCAGATCGGCTGCCTGCTCTATCGGCCCCTTGCTGCTGGTCATCTGGCGAAAGCCGTTGTCCCACATTTTGTCAAAGGCATACAGGCGTATCTTGCGGATGGATGCCCGCACATGCGCACCCAGATCGCCATCCATCGCTTTCCACACCTGGGCATAATCACTGAACGCAAAGCCAAGCGCATTAATGGCCGCGACCGGCACCAGCGTGGCAATCACAAGTGAAGACGGCGTAAAAAACTGAATGCCGCCGGAGCGGACCTGAGACAACATATCGGTATCGCCGCCGAGCTGGTTGTTGGGGAAAATGGCGATATCGACCCGTCCGCCGGATTTTTCCCGGATTTCGTCGGCCGCTTCCTTGGCGCGAATATTCAGGGGGTGAGACAGCGGAAGATTGTTGCCATACTTATAGGAAAATTCGGCAGCACGCGCCACCTGTGGCAGCGCGCTGACAACACCTGCCAGCGGCATGGCGGACAGGGTGCGCAGCATGCTGCGGCGAGAATACTTCTGCATATTTGTCTCCAGACGTTAAATGATGTTTTTTGATTTTATTATTTTTCTAACTGCAACGATATAGTGATAACATATCAACGTCAATCAAATTAAATGATGGTTTTTGATGTAATGAAAAACTCAGAGAAAGCCGCAAGCAGGGCCAATATTACAGATATTGCCAAACTGGCCAACGTCTCCACCGCTACGGTAGACCGCGTACTGAACCACCGATCGGGCGTGCGCGAAGCCACGGTGCAGCGGGTACTGCGAGCCGCTGCAGAACTGGCCTATCTGCCGGAAAATGATCTGTATGCGGCGCTTACACCCAGCGCCATGCGTATTTCATTCGTGCTTCCAAAAGGCACCAACCGCTTCATCAGGATGCTGGGCGACACCATCACCTACTCCCAGGACAGCTGGACGCCCTACAACGTGAAATGCAAAGTCGATTATGTGGAAGGCTTCAATCCCGAGGTCCTTGCCGCAAGCCTGACCAAGCAGGCAGAGCGCGCAGACGGCGTTGCCTGCATGGCTATTGAGCACCCGCTAGTGCGCGACGCCATCGAGGAACTTGTCGATAAGGGCAAGCATGTAATAACGCTGATTACCGATATTTCCAATACGCGCCGCGCCGCCTATATCGGCCTGGACAATCGCGCCGCCGGCCGTACGGCCGCGTACCTGATTGCCCGCTTCATCGGCGCGCGGCCAGCCAAGGTTGCCATGATCGCCGGCAGCCTGAGTTATCGCGCTCACGAAGAGCGTGAAATGGGTTTTCTGTATATGTTCAAGGAACTGTTTCCCACTGTTGAAGTGGTGGGATTGCGCGAAGGCCTCGATAGTGCTGAAGAAAATTATCGGCTCATGCGGCAACTGCTGGAACAGTCACCGGATCTGGCAGGAATCTACAATATTGGCGGCGCATCCGACGGCGTGGCCAAAGCACTCAAGGAAGCCGGCCTGGCGCACAAAGTGGTGTTTATCGGTCACGGGCTGACGCCCGATACGCGCGCCCTGTTGATCGACGGAACCATGGACGCCGTCATTACACAGAATCCACAGTCCTCTACCATGAACTGTATCCGCATTTTTGCCAATCTGCGCGATCGACGCCCGGTAATGAGCGGCATCGACCCTGTGCAAAGTCAGATCATTTTCCGGGAAAACCTGCCCTGATCGCGCCGGCGGGCATATGCCCGCCGCCCGCTGTGCATTCATTGCAACTGCAATAGCAGGTCCGCCAGGCGGCGCTACACTGCAGGCATTGCAGCCAGCGGCTGCGCCGAAGAGGCCGGAACAGGTGTTCTGGCTACATTCATGACCATGGAAAGCAGCGAGTAATAGCCATTGATTCCGACAAGGTCCATCACGCCCTGCTCGCCAAACTGCTGCAATGCGCGCTCGTAGGTGTGATCGCATACCGACTGATTGTGAAAGAGTTCGGTCGAGAATGCATAAAGTATCGCCTCATCTTCAGGCAGACCCTCGGGCTTGCGGCCTTCGCCAATGGCCTCTATGGTTTGTTCGGATACGCCTTCACGCAACGCTATCGGCGCATGAATCGCCCACTCGACCTGCTGAGACCACTGCCGCGAAGTAATCAAAATCGCCAGCTCCGACAGGCGCTGCCCCAGGGCGCTGCGATACCGCAGATACTCTCCCATACGACTGGCGTGAGCCATGAGTTCAGGACTGCGCATCAAGGGAATAAAGGGCGACAAAAGCCCACCGCGCGGGCCGTTGATAATTTCTTGAGCGTACTGTTTCTGATCAGCGCTCCAGGTTTCTGGTGCAAGAGGAGGAAGGCGGTCCGGATACTGGTTCATAATGACTCTACACAATAACAAAGGGGAAGATAAGAAAATGATAGCTGTAACTATACCAAGACTAGCTATGAAGTCTCCTGAAGTTACCTTTGCTTCCCGGTATTGAGCTGTAGCTGCAGTATGAAACCAAAGTCAGGTATTCATGTAATGCGGTATTGACGCCCGTTTGCCTCTGCTGCCATCGCCAAAACTTGTAACGACTGAACGCATCGGTGCTTTTCATGAACAGTTGTATGATCCCTACCGCAAAAAGATAGCTAAACAGCAGTTCGCGCAGCAAATAAACAGCACGTATCCGAATCGCCAATACGAGACCTCGTTCATCGTATCGCGACTCCCGTAAAATCGTGCGAGCAACTGCAATCGGCTTTATCGGGCAGCAAACCAGAAACATCAGGTTCCAAGGCAAGCGGCGGGCGCCAGGCCCGCCCTGCTTATCTATCCGCTCAGGTCACGACCG
>NZ_JBQEAU010000108.1:0-16305 GCF_052108595.1 Advenella sp. | reverse complement strand
TGGATCGGACAGCTGTTCGGCTGGTGTGCGCTGATTCTCACGCTGTTTGTCACGTACGAAGTTTTCTCCCGTTACGCATTCAAAAATCCGCACGCCTGGGCATTTGATGTCATGAATATGCTGTATGGCGCCTTGTTCATGATGGCGGGCGCCTATACATTGGGCAAGAACGGCCACGTACGCGGCGACGTGCTGTATGGATTCTTTCCGCCGCGCCTGCAGGCGCTGCTCGATCTCATTTTGTATGTCCTGTTTTTCTTCCCCGGGGTCATTGCCTTGGTGTGGGCTGGATATTACTATGCATCGGAGTCTTTTGCCATTAATGAGCATTCGACCATTACCGCAGATGGCCCGCCGATTTACCCATTCAAGGCAATCATCCCTATTGCCGGTTTTGCGCTGATCATGCAGGGCATTGTCGAGGTTGTGCGTTGTGTGCAGTGCCTGCGCGACGGCGACTGGCCCTCCCGTGATATTGACGTTGAAGAAGTCGACGTCGATAAACTGAAAGACATGGTCAATGTGACCGATGCCGATATTCAAGAAGCCGACCAGCACATCGCAAAGCAAGGGGATAAAGCATGAAAAAAGAGGCCTGGTTCGGTATCAGTATACTGATTGCGATTGTGGCGGCTCTGATTATACTCATGCCGGCGCCAGCGGATATTACCAATGGCCACCTGGGCCTGTTGATGCTGGCGCTGATTGTGGTCACCATCATGCTTGGTTTTCCCACCGCATTTACGCTGATGGGCATGGGCGTCATATTCACGCTGTTTGCCTATCGCGCAATGGGTCCCAAGCTTGCCATAGAGCAAACACTGGATCTGATGGTGTTGCGCACTTACGCCGTCATGACAAATGATGTACTGATCGCCGTTCCGCTGTTCATCTTTATGGGTTATCTGGTTGAACGCGCGAACCTGATCGAAAAACTTTTCAAAAGTCTGCATCTGGTGATGGCCAGAATTCCCGGGTCGCTCGCCGTGGCAACCGTGATTACTTGCGCGGTGTTTGCGACCGCCACCGGTATCGTTGGTGCCGTGGTCACGCTCATGGGCCTGCTGGCGTTGCCGGCGATGCTCAAGGCAGGCTATGACGTCAAACTGTCGGCGGGTGTGATTACAGCAGGCGGCTGCCTGGGAATCATGATCCCGCCTTCGGTATTGTTGATTGTGTATGGCGCCGTGGCGGGTGTATCGGTCGTTAAATTGTATGCGGCGGCATTCTTTCCTGGTCTGTTGCTTGCCGGCATGTACGTTTTGTATATTATTCTGGTGGCAAAACTCAAGCCATCCTGGGCGCCGCCATTGTCGGAGGAAGAGCGACGAATTCCGTTACCTGAGTTTGCTGCCAACATCAAAAACAGCATCAGTAACAAGGCACTCCCCGGCTTGCTGCGTGCGCTTAAGGGCGAGCGCAATAGCAGCATTTCGGCCTATGTGATAGTAAAGCAATTGTTCATCACCCTGATTCCCGCCATTATGTTCGCCTGCGTGATCGGGCTTAGCTACAACCTTTCAATGCCCACCACGCAACAGGCAAGCACGCTGACAGAACTGGGATCGCTCAATGCGCCGTCAACGGTGCAGTATGCCGGTTCGTTGCAGGAGCCAGCAGGTGCGGGGCTGGCCGAGCCACCAGGGTCTCTTGCCGAGCCGCCCGGTGCCGCATTGGCTGAACCGCCGGCAGGCGTTTCCGAACCCCCTGGCACGGTAGCGGAGCCGCCAGGCGCCACACCATCTCAGTCTGAACAGAATGCAGCAGCATCTACGGTGCCCGAGGCAGACGCGCCAAGTGTATCGCCAACCTTCTGGATTGTGTTTGCCGTTGGGCTGGCGCTGATGATCGCGTTCTATGCATGGTTCACCTTTGCCCGGCTCGAAGTTTTCAAAATGCTGCTGGCGTCGTTTTTCCCGCTGGCATTTATGATTCTGGCGGTGCTGGGCAGTATCGTCTTTGGTTTTGCCACACCCTCGGAAGCAGCGGCCATGGGGGCTTTTGGCGGCATCCTGCTGGCCCTGTGCTACCGACGGCTGAATATGCCGATGCTCAAGGAGTCGGTGTATCTGGCGGCAAGAACCAGTGCGATGGTGTGCTGGCTTTTTGTCGGCTCCAGTATTTTCTCTGCCGCCTTTGCCTTGCTGGGCGGACAGCAAATCATCAATGACTGGGTCGTGTCCATGGACCTGACGCCACTGGAGTTCATGATACTTGCGCAGATTGTGATTTTTTTACTGGGCTGGCCGCTGGAGTGGACAGAAATTATCGTTATTTTCATGCCGATATTTCTGCCGTTGCTTGCGCATTACAATATTGATCCGCTGTTTTTCGGTATTCTGGTTGCGCTGAACCTGCAGACTGCATTTCTTTCGCCACCCGTGGCCATGTCGGCATTTTATCTGAAAGGCGTTGCGCCGTCGCACGTGACGCTGAACCAGATATTCATGGGTATGTTGCCTTTCATGGGCATACAGATAGTAGCCCTGATTCTATTGTATGCTTTCCCAAAAATAGGTCTGTGGTTGCCGGAAGTGCTGTATTGATGTTGATGCGCTGTTTAAGGGCCGTGGGCGGTCCCGAGCAGTGCCCGCTTATGTCAGTTGCGGTCACCTGCGGCGCCGGTATAAATCGGCCGGCGAGCCTGCTGACGGTTTGCGCTGTTTCTTTTCCGGCACGCGCGCGGCCGCCTCTACGCCAAGCTGCGACCATTCCAGCATTTGTTGACGATCATCCAGGACTGATTCGGGCGGCGCATGAAACGAAAGCGCGATCGTCTTGCTGTCTCCGTTTGTTTTTTTCGTGGTATAGGTCAATGGTAGACAATCCGCTTTGTCGAACTGTGCCTGTGTCTGACTATCCGACTTGACATAGAATCGGTTCTCGCCGCTGACGATGGCAAACATCCGCCCGTCAAGATACAGCCCGACACTACCAAACATTCTGCGTGTGGTAATCGGCCCCAGCGGCGCGAGCAGATCCAGCACATACTCCAGAAAGTCTCTGGAAACGCTCATGATGCCTCGGCCGTGGACGTCAAAAAGCTGGCTACATATTCATCGGCCGGATTTGCCGCCATTTGCTCGAGGCTACCTTGTTGAATCAGGCAGCCCTGGTTGAGCAGGGCAACGGTGCCACCCAGTGTCCGGGCTTCCTCCACATCATGGGTAATAAACACAATTGTCTTGTTCAGCCGATCCTGCAAATCCAGTAGCAGTGTCTGCAACTTGCGCCTGATCAGCGGGTCAAGTGCGGAAAAGGGCTCGTCCATCAGCAGGATATCGGTGCCGGCCGCCAGTGCGCGCGCCAGGCCGACCCGTTGTCGCATGCCGCCGGAGAGTTCATCGTAATAATGTGCCTCGTAGCCCGACAGTTCCATTTCGTTAAGCCAGTAGCGCGCCTGTTCTGCGCGCTCGGGCTTGGGTACGCCGCGCACGCGCAGGGCAAATTCGGCATTTTGCTGCACGGTAAAATGCGGCAACAGGCCAAAGTGCTGAAAAACCATGGCGATGCGCTTTTGGCGAAACTTCTGCAGATCGGGAATCGACAGGGCGGTCACGTCCACGTCCTGGATTTGGACAGTACCGGTGTCCGGATCGATCAGTCTATTGATATGGCGCAGCAGGGTGGATTTGCCTGAGCCCGACAAGCCCATGATGCAATAAATCCCATTGGACGGAATGTCCAGATTGATATTTCTCAACGCGACATGGCAGCCGGTTTCAGCGGTAATTTCTTCATTGTCCGATCCCTGATGCAGCAACTTCATGGCCTTGCTGTGGCGACTGCCGAACACCTTGTTGATATTCTGAAGACGAATGAAATGTTCGTCTATTCCCGGGCTACCGGCGCCGGTTGGCACCGCGCCCGCGGTAGTGTCAATTGCCTCTGTATTCATCGTGTTCTCCTGCGGTTGCCGTAGGCCTGGGTGATGCGATCAATAATCACAGCCAGAATCACAATTGCGCTGCCCGCCTGCACTCCCTGGCCGACATTCAGCGTCTGCACCGCTTCCAGCACCCGCTCGCCAAGGCCTGGCGCGCCGATCATGGAGGCCAGCACGACCATTGAGAGCGACATCATGATCGCCTGGTTGATGCCGGCCATGATGCTGGGCTTGGCCAGCGGCAGAATGACCCAGCGCAGCATTTGCCAGCGGTTGGTGCCAAATGCCGTTCCGGTTTCGTGCATTTCGCGACTGATCTGCAAAATGCCCAATGCGGTCAGCCGGATCAGCGGTGCGATGGCGTAAATCACCGTGGCGAAAAGCGCGGGAACATTTCCCAGGCCAAAAAGCATCAGCACCGGAATGAGATAGACAAAGCTTGGCATGGTCTGCATCACATCGAGCACCGGTTGCAGCACACGATATACGCGCGGGCGGGCCGCAACAAAAATTCCTATGGGTATCCCGATGACCACTGTAATAATGACTGCGCAAATCAATAGCGCCAGCGTCTGCAGCAATGCAGTCCACAAGCCAAAGGCGCCAATCACGTAAAGCCCGATAGCACACGCCACCGCAAAAATGATTGAGCGTGTGCTGTGCCAGGCCAATGCTGCCGTGAGCAGAATCATCAGCCATGCCGGAATCGCCGCCAGCGTCTGCACCGTCGGACTTAACAAGTAGCGGGTAAGGAATCCACTGACCTGCCGAAACGATTCGCCATAGGTTCCCACAACCGACTTGAGGCCGCTATTGAGTTTGTCCTGGATAGACCAGTCAGGGAAAATGCTGCTTGTCGCTGCCGTTTGCCCAGTCCATGCCTGCAGCCGGGATGCCGCTTCGGGGCTGACCCACGCTTGCCAGACTTCGGGATGTTCCTTGATGAATTGTTCTGCCTGTCGGGTGCCATCGCGTTTGCTTTCGGTCATCTGCAAAATGGCGCCGTTCAACTGATCGGCAGTGAACTGGATTTTTTCAAAGAACTGCATCAGATCCGGATGTTGCTCCTTGAACGGCGTGGACACGGCAATCGACAGATTGGATACCGGAAAACCGGTGACACAGTTTTTGTCACCGTCTTTTTGCAGCAGGCTGCTCCAGCATTCCGATTCATTTTCTGGAAATTCCAGCGCCTTGAATGTGTACTTGGCCATCAGCCCCGTCGGCTGCCAGTAATAAAAGAGCAGGGGCTTCTTCTGTTCATAGGCCGAGGAAATTTCCGCATCCAGTGCTGCGCCCGTACCGGGGTGAACATTAGCGAATGTCTTGTCCAGGCCGGTCGTGCGCAACAGGCGGGTATTGAATATCTCGCATGTCCAGCCAGACGGACAGTTCATGAAGCGTGGCTTGGGGCCGCTTGCTGAATCCAGAAACAAGTCTGAGAACCGCTCAAGATCCTTGTAGGAACGCAGTTGCGGATTTTGCTCCCAGACATACTCGGGCACGTACCAGCCCTGCTGGGCTCCGCCTTTGAGCGTGTCGCCCACCATGGCGGCCTTGTTCTCTTGCAGTGCCTTGTTCATGACTTCGGAGCGCCCGACCCAGACTTCGCCAATCACCTGAATGTCATTCTGTGACAGGGCATTTTCCTGGGCAGGGCCCGAACCGGGAACCTCCGTGGTTTTGCACTGGTAGCCGCGTTCTGCGATCAGGCGCAATACGGCGCTGGTAAATTGACCACTTTCCCAAGTTAGCGCGGCGAACTTGACGGGGCTATCGCACGCAGCGAGGGCAGGGGCAGAGAAAAAGAGCAAAAAAACAAAAACGATGCGCTGTAACATTGGCCGGACCCTTGCGGTTTGCTTGATCGGTCAATTACAACTGGCATTTGCCGATGGCGCAAGGCTTTGGCGTCATATTGACGTAAATAGACATCATTTCGGGTATTTAAAGATAATATGCGAGGCTTGGCGCATTACTCCAGGCAGTCAAGCGAATCAAGCCACTTCTGGATGAGCACATGCATCGCTTTAATACTCACGAAAATTGCAATGTTCTGTGTTTGGATAGAATATTGAACGATTTTTCGAGCAATCAAGTTCTCTCGAACCGGATGTTGCAGGAGAATGCATGATGGTTTTGCTGGAGAAGTTCGAATGGATGGATATAAAACTAACCATAGACTCAACGCTGCCTATGATTTGAATCTGTGAGTGTATAGAATTTCCCTATTCCCGATGCACACAGGACTTATGATGAGTGAAGTTATTTTTAAGCGCGTTGAGTTTATTAAGAAACCCGCCGCGCACCAACAGAATACCCTTGAATCAATTGAGGGGACAGTAAAGGAAATTATCAATGCCGTACGTAAGAACGGGGATGCCGCTGTACGGCAGTTTTCAGAGAAATTTGATAACGCGTTCGACATTGAACTGGAAGTGACTGCCGACGAGAAGCATGAGGCTGTCAATAATCTTGACCAGCAGACGCGCGAAGATACCTTGTTTGCGATTGAGCAAGTCAGAAAATTTGCGCAGGCGCAACTTGCAACCATGCTGCCGCTTGAAGTGGAGAATTTGCCAGGCGTTCATCTGGGACACAAAATTATTCCAATTGAACGCATTGGTGCATATGTGCCTGGGGGCCGGTACCCGATTTTATCGGCGCCAGTGATGACAATCGTGCCTGCCAAGGTGGCCGGATGTGACGAGGTAATTGCTTGCCTGCCGCCGGGCGCCCATCAGGCCATGATCGCCGGTTGCCATCTGGCAGGAGCAGACCGAATATTTCGTATCGGCGGTGCACAAGCGATTGCTGCGATGGCCTATGGTACCGATAGCGTACCGGCGGTCGACAAAATCGTTGGGCCTGGCAATGCATTTGTTAACGAGGCCAAGCGGCAGGTGTTCGGACAGGTTGGGATTGACCAACTCGCAGGGCCAAGTGAAATATTCATTGTGGCAGACGAAACGGCAGACCCGGCAATGGTCGCATGTGATCTGCTTGCCCAGGCAGAGCATGATGTACATACACGAGTTGGTCTGATCACCACGAGTAAAAACCTTGCCCAAAATACCTTGTCGCAGGTCAATATACAAATGCAGGCGCTTGCAACGGCTGACGTAGCCAGTAAAGCATGGAGCGATTTTGGGGAGATCGTATTGTGTCCGCATGAGAATGCCATGCACGCCTATTCCGATTATGTAGCCGCAGAGCATTTGCAAATACATACCAGAGCACCACATGAAACAGCCAAACAACTCCGAAATTACGGTTCGCTTTTTATCGGAGAAAATGCGAGTGTTGTCTATTCCGATAAGTGTTGCGGGACCAACCACACGTTGCCGACAATGCGTGCCGGAAGATATACCGGTGGCTTGTGGGTAGGCTCATACGTCAAAGTCTGTACCCACCAATGGATGGAGCAAAGTGGTATAGAAAGTGTGGCACCTCCTGCGATCAGACAAAGCCAAACGGAAGGAATGGAAGGGCACAGGAAAGCGGCCGAATATCGGTTACGACGACATCCTGGATAGTTATGCGCTCGTATAACTCTATTGATTCCTGTAAAACGAGGACACTGTAATGAACCCGGTAAAAAAGTATATAGCTTCAAATCTCGTATTGACCATCCTGGCTTGTACGACGATGACAGTATCGGCGTCCACCGCCTACCCGGTTAAGCCGATCAAGATTGTCGTGCCGTTTGCTACCGGTGGTACCACCGACGTTATGGCAAGGGTGCTTTCCGAGCCGCTGGCAAAGGAACTCGGACAGCCGGTCATCGTAGAAAACCGAACGGGTGCCGCAGGAAAAATAGGCACGGAATATCTGGCGCGTGCAAAGAACGATGGCTATACTTTGGGTATAGCAACGGTAAGCTCCACTGCAATTACGCCAGTGGTCTACAAGAATGTGAGTTTTGATCCGTTGAAAGACCTGACAGCCATTACCAGACTGGTTTCGGTGCCCAATGTGCTCGTGGTCAGTCCGAATCTTCAGGTCAATAATATGGCTGATTTCCTGGATGTAGTCAAAAAGGATCAGGGCAAGTATTTTTATGGACATGCAGGCAATGGATCTGAAGCGCATATGATGGGCGAACTGTTCAATCTTGTGAACAAAACGAAACTCAATGCTGTGCCATATCAGGGTTCGGCGCCCGCTTTACAGGATGCTTTGGGCGGGCAGGTTTCGGCCGTTTTTGATAATTTACCTTCTTCGCTTCCTTTTATTAAATCCAAGCAATTACTTGCGTTGGCTGTCGCTTATCCTGAGAGAGTGCCAACGCTACCTGATACTCCGACCTTTAAAGAGTTGGGCATGGAGGTGGTAAATGATTCGTCATTTTTCGGCCTTATCGGGCCGGCAAACATGCCCAAAGAGATAACACTCAAAATACAGGAAACGGTCAAGAAGGTGCTTGCGCAACCGGCAGTTCTGGAAAAACTCAAGGGGTTTTCTGCCGAGCCAGTCGGCAACACGCCCGAAGCGTTCGCACAGGAGATCAAGCTTGAAGTGGACAAGCAGAGAAAAACCGCCAAGGCAGCAAAAATACAATTTGACTAACAGGGGCGGTGCCACAGGGTTTTCAGAATATGCACACATCACATCGGATATTGGTTGCTCAGCTTTTTCAGGAAACGCATGGGTTCTCGCCGGTACACACGCCTTTAACCTCGTTTGAGATTGAAGAAGGTGTGGACATGATTGAGAAGAATGAAAAATCTGATTCGGTGCTTGGCGGTATTATCCGGGAACTGACAGCCCTTGGACACGTAGTAGTGCCGGCATTCGCAGCGCGCGCACGTTGTGGCGGAGTTGTACAGGATGCGGCATATGCGTTTATAAAAGAACGCATCCTTGCGGCAGCGCGATCCAGTCGCTATGACGCTATCGCACTCGATTTACACGGATGCACCCAATCGGCGTCATGCGATAGTGTAGAAGAAGATCTTGTGTCATCGATCCGCGACATAACTGGGTACCGGATACCCATTGTCGCAGGCTTTGATCTTCACGCGCATGCGACTGAAAAATTGTTCAGGCTGCTCAATTTTGGCACCGCATACAAGACTAATCCCCATGCGGATGCGGCTCAAACAGGAGAGCGGGTGGCGCAGGTCCTGGGCAGTATGTTGTCGCGCCGGATCGAGCCGCAGGGGTTTGGCGTCTTTCTTCCCATGTTGCTGGGAGGTAATGACGAAACGACCAACGGCCCCTTGGCAAAGCTGCATCATAAAATGCAGTCTGCCATAGCGTCTGACGGCAATTTGCTTGATTATTCCATTTTCAATGTCAATCCATTCATTGACGGAACAGATGTCGGGCAGGCCGTTATTGTATATGCGAAAAATGAGAATGGGGTTGCTGCTGCAAAAGCACTGAGTCTGACGGCGGCAACCGAGTTCTGGGGTTGTCGGCATCAGTTTATCCATCAGTTGCCTTCCGTCAGAGACTTGCTGCAAACTTTCAGTGGAACGCAGCCGCGTCTAATAATCGGGGATTTTGGGGATAGAGTTCTTGCTGGAGCGCCCGGCGATTCCATCTATGCCTTCAATGAGTGCCTGCAGTATAGCGAGCGTCATATCACGGCTATTGTTACTGATCCGGCGGCATATGAGCAATGCCTGAAGGCGATGGAGGGCGCCACCATTTCGCTATCGCTCGGGGGGGGGAATACACCAGGATTGAGCGCAATGGATGTGTTCGGTAAAATCACCCGCCTGGGCAACGGGGTATTTCGTAACAGGGGCACGTTCATGAAAGGCGCCAAGCTCAGACTGGGACCCTTCGCGGTCATTGAACAGGCCCGCTATACGCTGCTGGTCACACATGATGCTGTCATGTCCCAGGATCCGGGATGCTATCTGGATGCAGGCATTTCTTTGGATAATACTGACGTAATTATTGTAAAGTCAGGTTATCATTTCAAAATGGCATTTGAGGACTATGGCGACTGTCATATTGTTGAAACGCCCGGATTGTCGGGCTTTCACCCCGAACAATTGCCTTTTGAAAAATGCCGGCCAATCTATCCGCTGGACCCTATTGAACTGCCTTTTCTGGAGTCCGTAGACCTACAATAAACAGGTTCGAGAGTGTATACCATATGCCGAAAATAGGAACGCACATAAAGCAACTTCGTTTGCGCCGAAGGTTGAGCGTTCGGGATTTGGCAAAACGATCCGGCATTGCTCATGCCACGATTTCACTTATAGAACGAGATAAAACAAGCCCCTCTGTTGATACGCTGGCTGCCATTCTTGACTCCCTTGGCACGACGCTCGACAGCTTTTTCACGTCGGGGCACACGACAAGACCCGTCTCACCGTTTTATCGGCATGATGACTTTGTTGAAATAGGCGATAAAAACAAACTCTCGTATCGAATGATCGGCGTCAACCACCCGAATCGATCGATTTTGATGCTCTATGAGGTTTATGAGGTGGGCGCTGATTCCGGGCTGGCACTGTCTCACGAAGCGCAGGAGGCAGGCGTTGTCGTGCAGGGCGAAGTAGAGGTTACTGTCGGCGACCAGACACAGATACTGGGTGCCGGAGATGGATATTATTTTGACAGTAATGAGCCACACACGTTTCGCAATGCAGGAAAAACCAAGGCCATTATCATCAGTGCGGTGACGCCGCCGTCTTATTGATCATTTCCATGAGCCCGTGCTGGCGCCAAATGCGAGGCTCCCGCAGCATATCGATATAAAAAGACGAATTTTTGGCATATTCGATGCTGGTTTTCTGTCGCCGCCGGTCATGATCGACCCTGTTTTCTCGAAAAAAAAAGTGTCACAGTCAATCGACTCATCAGAACTGCATCGCTGCGTTGGTCCGATTGTGAACGTTTTCGGCGCCGCTCAGCGCTCTTTTTTTATCGCCCGACGCCGACCGGCATAACGCTCATAATTCGGGTATTCCCTAGAAAATTACGCTTGTTATTTCGAATGTCATGGTGTTAGCATTCAAATATGACCACCCGGTCACATTTGGCATGACGCATCTGTTTTGTCGCTCAATGAACTTTGCAATGGATTTTTTATGACAATTGGAATAGCCGCCAGCGGCGCCAATGCGGGAGAATCAGTACGTGCAGCGGTGCTTGCGGCAGAATTGCTGGGAAGAGGCGCCATTGGCGGCTTTGCCGTATTTGCAGCCATGTTGCACGATGGCAAAGTAGGCCACTGCGTGACCCAGAGGGGTGGAGCCGCAAAATTGGCCATTCCGGACCAATGGCTGCAGGCCACACGTGCGACAGCGATTTCCAGCGGGCCCGACAGGCCCGAGCCGCTGCAGCAGTTTCTGCCCGGCTTCGATGGCATCGGCCTGGTATCCGGTCATCGCTTGCCCAATCGGGCGGGAAGCGACGGCGAGCCCTTGAATCGTGCAGTGTTGCGGCGACTGGCCAGCGGGGAAATGCCACAACATGCTGTAGACGCCGTTCTGCATGCCAATGGCCAAAGCGACGCCGGACTCATTGCCGTTGATGCCCAGGGCCGTATTGGTTGGGGCAACAGCCAGCGAGTCGCCTCAAGAGCAGATCTTGGCAGCTTTCACCGCAGTGAAGGGGACAGGCGCCTGGCGATACTGCACAACTCGATTTATTTCATGCGTGATACAGCAGATGCCGTTGGCAGTCTGGCTTGGAGTTGCCTGGGTGGTGACACCAGCGCATATCAGTTCTTGTCGCTGCCGCAGGGTGTTGAACTGCGAACGGCACAAAGCGATCGGATCCAGCTGGATGTCGACGGGAACATCGCGCTGATTGAAACGGCTGCTGTGCAGATGTCGCAGATGTCAGGTCGTTTTACTGCAGTCTATCTCGGAACACCAGTCTGGCAGGGCGCCCGCCTGGTCGGGCATGTGGTCAGCGAGCTGATCGGGCAGGTGCAGGATGGCTGCGTTGTTCGCAGTCTGGACCCCGTCTCGGCTATGGTCGTCATGAGAAGGGCAGTGCATGTCGCGTCGTGAAAACACCGAGAAAAAGCTTTTGAATGCGCTGGAAGAACAGATCAATGAGACGGGGATGGTGGGCGTAGGCGTTAACGCCGTTGCCAAACGGGCTGGCGTGAGCAAGGAGCTCATCTATCGCTACTTTGATGGTATGCCGGGATTGTTGCTTGCCTGGATGCAGGGACAGGATTTCTGGACGGCACGCGCTGGCCTGATCAAGGATGAAGAGTCCAGCCAGCAGACGCCTGCCGCCTTGATTCTGTCGATGTTGCATGCCCAGATCGAGGCGCTCGCAGGCAGCGAGAGCCTGCGGGAAATCCGGCGTTGGGAGCTGATTGAATTGAACGAGGTAACCGAACAACTGGCGCAGCGCCGCGAGAAGGCGGCAAGATCGTTCATTGATCGGGTAGACGGGTTGACGCAGGAACTGGACGTGCCGGCAGTGGTGAGTATCATGCTGGCGGGGGTGCTGTACATGATGTTGCGATCCAGGACCGAAAGCCATTTCCTGGGTGTGTCGTTACGCACGAATGCGGGCTGGCAGCGGCTATATGCATCGCTTGAGCAGATCATTGACGCCGGCTTTCCTGAAAATCTGCGAACACAGGCATTGGCCGATCTTGAGCAGGTCAAGGGCAAAGGATATTTTGACGGAAGCAGACAATGAAGAGAAGAGCAGCGGATGTATTGATCGAAGTGTTAAGTGCGCATGAGGTAGAACGGGTCTTTTGTGTGCCCGGGGAAAGCTATTTGAGTGCGCTGGATGCACTCTCGGATCATGCGGGGATTGACGTGGTGACCTGTCGTCACGAAGGGGGCGCCGGCTTCATGGCCGTGGCCGACGCGCGCCTTACCGGGCGAGCAGGTATCGCGCTGGTCAGTCGTGGGCCGGGTGCAATGAACGCGGCGATTGCCGTGCACACGGCGCAGCAGGATGCAGTGCCGCTGGTGCTTTTTATCGGTCAGGTCGAACGGGCGCACCGTCATATGGCAGCCTTCCAGGAGGTGGACTACGGGCACGTGTTCGGCAGCATGGCCAAATGGGTTGTCGAGATCAATGACGCGCAACGGCTGGCCGAGTGCGTTGCAACGGCGTTCCATTATGCGTGCAGCGGCACACCGGGGCCGGTTGTCGTTGCGTTGCCAGAGGATATGCTGGAAGATATGGTCGACACCGAAAGGGCGTATTGTCTTCCTTTGCCGGCAGCCGGGGCGTCGGACACATCGCTCAAGCGTGTGGCCAGCATGATTGAGCTGGCGCGCCGGCCACTGATTATTGCCGGCGGACTGCTTAAAAACGAGACAGGGCAGACTGCGCTGCGGTGCATGGCAGAGGCTTTTGGTGTTCCGGTAGCAACAGCGGTCAGGCATGCCGATTTGCTTGCCAACGATCATCCGCTGTTTGCCGGGCACCTGGCCTATGGCGCGCCGGCAGCGCTGGCGCAGGCGGTTGCCCAGGCCGATCTGGTCATTGCTGTTGGCACCCGCCTGGGTGATGTGACCACTCAAGGTTACTGTTTTCCCGCCGCGCCGCATCCGGCGCAGCCCTTGATCCATGTCTGGCCGGACGCGTGCGCATTAGGTGCGTTGCGCCGGACAGATCTGGGGCTGGTGGCCGATCCTGCCGCGTTTCTTGTTGATCTGTGCGACTTTGCTCCGGCGGCAATAGATCCCGATCATCAGGTATGGAGCAAGCAACTGCACCAGGTGGCGCAATCGCTGACAGACTGGGACGGGCCCGCCGATGCCGAAGACGGCGTCGTGTTCTCGAGTGTGGTGCAGGCGGCCGATCGTTTGCTGGCCGATGACGCCATTATTACGATTGATGCCGGCAATTTTGGCGGGTGGGTCCAGCGCCTGTTGCGTTTCGGCGGTGGCAGGCAAATGGTTGCACCCTCTTCGGGCGCCATGGGCTACGGGGTGCCGGCTGCCGTTGCGGCCAGTTTGCGCTATCCGGACCGACAGGTCGTCTGCTTTGTAGGCGACGGCGGGTTTCTGATGACAGGCAACGAACTGGCCACTGCCATCCAGTATGGCGCGCGTCCGATACTGGTGATCTCCGATAACGGCGCCTATGGCACGATCCGCATGCATCAGGAAAAGCATTTTCCGCAACGGGTGAGCGCAACGGATCTTCGCAATCCGGATTTTGCCGCACTGGCGCGCAATTTCGGCGCGCTGGGTATTCGCGTTGATGACAGTTCGCAGATTGATGCGGCGCTGCGCACCGCGTTTGCCGCAGAGGGGCCAGCCGTGATTTCGGTCCGCACCAGTTTGCAATATATATCTGCATCGGCAACGATCGATCAATTGCGTGCGCGCGCAATGTTAAGCCAATGATGCGGGAGCCAGCATGCATATTATTGTGATCGGCGCCGGTATTATCGGCATGACCAGCGCCTATTATCTGTCAAAAATGGGACATCAGGTCTCGGTTGTTGATGCCTGCGCAGGCTCAGGGCAGATGACTAGCAAGGCCAATGGCGCCCAATTGAGCTACAGCTTTGTGGCGCCGCTGGCCGAACCCGCGGTTCTGCCCAAATTGCCCGCATGGTTGCTTAGTGCCCAATCACCCTTGTCATTGCGGTTGCGCGCCGATCCGCAGCAATGGCGCTGGGCCATGGCATTTCTGGCAGCCTGCCGCAATGAAAAAAGCCGGCAGACGAGCGCAGAACTGCTGGCGCTGGGCTTGTACAGCAGGCAAATGGTGCACCAACTCATTGCAGATGAAATGTTGTCGTTTGACTTCAGCAGTTCCGGAAAGCTGCTGGTGTATCAGGATGCCGCCTCCTATGCGGCTGCCAGAAAACAGATGGACTATCAGGCAGCGCTGGGTTCCACGCAAGTAGCACTGGACCGCAAGCGTTGCCTGGAATTGGAGCCGGCATTGCGCGGCATTCGGGAGCAGATTGCCGGCGGTATTTTCACCCGTAGTGAAGATGCCGGCGATTGCCTGAAGCTGTGCTGCGAACTGGAACGCAAATTGCGCCAGGGGCCGCAGAAAGTTGAATTTTTTTATAACACGCCTGTCATGCGCCTGCATCACCAAGACGGTCGTGTTACGCGGTTGCAGACGCAGGCTGGCGATATGACGGCAGACGCCTATGTCATTGCCAATGGTATTGGCGCGCAGGTATTGGCCCGCCAGGCCGGTTTCAATCCCCTTATTTATCCGCTCAAGGGATACAGCCTCACTTACGAATTGACATCGCAAAGCGAGGCTCCTCGCGTCAGTGTCAGCGACGTGCATAACAAAGTCGTCTACGCGCGCCTGGGTAACCGCTTGCGCGTTGCGGGTATGGTAGACATTGGGGACAGTTCGAACAGCATTCATCCCAGGCGTATCGCCAGTCTCAAGCGGGCGGTCGAGCACTATTTGCCGGCGCTGCATCCAGCTGACGAACCCGTGGCGTGGGCGGGGTTGCGTCCCGCGCGACCGGACAGCAAACCCTTGATTGGCCAGACGCCGTTACGAAACCTCTGGATCAATGCGGGCCAGGGTGCGCTTGGCTTTACGCTTGCAGCAGGCAGCGCCGCCTTGCTTGCAAATCGGCTTTCAGGCGTTCCCACAACGGTTGCAGACAACCTTTTCGCTCCTTAATGCAGGATGCAGTAGCACGTGTACTGGCTACAGTTGACCATGCGTCAAGTGCGCCAGCCCCTTATATCGAGTACAGGAGAAATACCATGATGCACAAGACCAAGCAATTGACCGCTTTGAGGAATATGGCACTGGGTATGGCACTGGCTGCCGCCTTGTCGTGCGTGCCGGCCGTTCAGGCACAAACCGTCACAGCAGTGATGCAATCAGGACTGCGTGTCATGGATCCGGTCATCAGTACCGCATTCATGACACGCGACCATGGCTACATGATTTACGACACTTTGGTGGGCACCGACGCCAGCTTCAAGATGCAACCGCAAATGGCCGACTGGAAGGTATCTGCCGATGGCAAGTCCTACACCTTTACCCTGCGCGAAGGTCTCAAATGGCACGACGGCGCACCGGTTACTTCAGAGGACTGTGTCGCCTCCATCAAGCGCTGGGCCGAAAAGGACTCTACCGGCCAGGTATTGATGACGATGGTGGCCGATATCAAGGTCGTCGACAGCAAGGTATTTGAAATCAGCCTGAAGGAACCCACCACATTATTGCTATCGGGTCTGGGCAAGCTCAGTTCGCGCCCTGCGTTCATGATGCCAAAACGCATTGCCGAAACACCGTCATCCAAGCCGATTACCGAATACATCGGGTCCGGACCGTTCAAGTTTGTCCAGTCCGAGTTCAGGCCCGGGCTGCGGGTTGTATACGAACGAAATAATGACTATGTGCCGCGCAGCGAACCGGCTAGCTGGACGGCCGGCGGCAAGGTGGTCAATGTTGACCGCGTGCAATGGGTCGCCATGCCGGACCAGATGACACCCATCAATGCATTGATGAATGACGAAATTGAT
>NZ_JBQEAU010000107.1:0-16355 GCF_052108595.1 Advenella sp. | reverse complement strand
TGCGTGCCACGTTCACCAACAAGCGTGTCCAGGCCTTGCGGCAGCGATGCGACAAATCCTGATAGTGCCGCAGACGCCAGTGCGTTGCGTACCTCTGCTTCACTTGCGTCAGGGCGAGCAAGCCGGATGTTTGCAGCCAGCGTGTCGTTGAATAAATAGGTGTCCTGTGTGACCAGGGCGACATGCTCTCTCAGGTTATCCAGCTCGAGTTGACGAATGTCAGTGCCGCAGATGCGAATCGCTCCCGCGCTGACATCCCAAAAACGCAACAGCAGATTGGCAATTGTGCTTTTGCCTGCTCCGGAAGCCCCTACCAGCGCAGTCGTCGTACCAGGCGGCAAGGAAAAAGAAAGCGCATCCAGGGTAAGGCGCGAGACCGGCGTATACCGAAAGCCCACCTTATCGAAGTCGATCGACAGTCCTTGCGGTGTTGGCACGAGCCGGGCCGGCCCGTTCCTGACAGGAACGGGCTCTTGATGCACCACATGCAGCCGTCGACTGGCGGCCACGGTATCAGCCAATTGGCGGCTTACCTGTGATATTTCGGATACAGGAAGAAACGTTGCGACCGCCACGAGCACCAACAATGGGACCATGGTCGGATCAAGCGCGCCGGCATTGGCCAGCAAGGCGCCGGTCACGGCAACCGCCAATCCGCCCAACCCCATCGCCAACTCGAACCAGGCGCTTTGCGCCGATAGATCATTCAAAATGGCCTGCCTTTGGCGGCTGTATGATTGGGCAATATCCAAAAACTGCTTGCGCCGGCGTGCCGTTGCCTGGAATGCGGTCAGATCGGCCATCCCCTGAATGGTATCTGTCAGGTGCGCACTCATTTGGCCAAGGGACTGACGAGCCTGTTCCCCGAGGGCATCAATCCGTTGTCTGCTGCGCACCGGAGACAACAGCGCATAGGCAAGAAAAGGCAGCAAGGCCAGCGCGATCGGCCAGCTATAGATTGCCAGGAATCCTAGTACGGTAGCAGGCACCAGTACCGATACAATCGCTGGCGCGATGGTATGTGCATAAAAGTATTCGATCATTTCCACATCCTGCGTGGCGAGGGATACCAGATCCCCCGAGCGTCGTTCCAGCAGATACGCTGGCGCAAGCTGCTCGAGCTTGTCGTACAAATCGATGCGCATGTTGGCCAGCAGTTTATAGGCCATTGCATGCGCCAGCCATGATTCCAGCCAGTGAAATAACGCGGCCAGCGGAGCGATGACCAGCAACGCAATGATCAGCGTCTGCGTTGGCTGGCCATTGCGCAGCGCGGCTACAACAAGTGCACTCAGCGCGCCCACGCCGATAAAAGCGGCGACCCGTGCCACGCCGAGCAAGATAGTTGCAATCAGCGTCAGACGCCAGGGCTTGACCACCGAGAGTAGCGTAGCCAGTACATCTGGCCATCCCACCCGGGCCGCATCCTCCTCCAGCGACCGTGGTTTGGGACTACTGGCACGGTTTGGTGGCGCTACCGGGTCAGCTTGCTCATCGGCCTCTTCCGAGATCTGGCTGACACTGGTCTGCTCCCGCATCAATCGATAGTACAGCCCCTCTTGCTGCATCAATGCCTTGTGGGATCCGGACTCAACAATCCGCCCCTGTTCCAGCACCAGGATTCTATCGGCATTAATCACACTGGCCAGACGGTGCGCCAGAATCAGCGTCGTTCTTCCCGCCATAAGCCGGTCCAGCGCTTCCTGGATCAGAAACTCGTTCTGTGAATCGACCGATGACAGCGCCTCGTCCAGAATGAGAATCGGCGCGTCCCGCAACAACGCACGGGCAATACCGACACGCTGCCGCTGCCCGCCAGACAGTTGCAGTCCACGATCACCCACCTGCGTCTCGTAACCGTCAGGCAAAGTCATAATGAATGCGTCGATATTGGCGGACCGGGCGGCCGCGCGCACCTGTTCTGGCGTCGCATCGGGGCGGCCTAACCGTATATTCTCGTTCAGGGTGCCGTGGAACAAGGTGATGTCCTGACTAACCAGCGCAATGCGCGATAGCAATGCCTCTTCGGACAGATCACGGACGTCATAGCCACCCAAAAATATGCGCCCACTCTGCGGCGTCACTTCGCGCAAGAGCAATCGAACAAGGGTGGATTTACCCGCGCCACTTGGCCCGACTACACCGATACGCTCGCCAGCAGCTATTTCGAAATTCAGGTCACGGTGTGCGATTCTCTCTGGTTGATACGCGAATGTCACATTATCAAATCGAATATGCGGCTCCAGATCAGTCGGTGACATTGCCCGCTCGGATGCTGTCTTAACGCGACGCGCATCGTTAAGCTCATGAATACTGGCCGCAGCCGACTGCCCAAGCATGCCCTGATGCAGTACTGACCGCAGGTCGCGCAGCGGACGAAAAATTTCGGTACCCGCCATCAAGACAATAAGAAGCGCTTCCAGGCTCATCTCGCCCTGCACCACGCGGGTAGCGCCCAGCGCGATGGCAATCGCAGCTCCCATGGCAACACCCAGGTCGCTCATGCCTCGCGTGAGTACGCTAACCGACAGCACCCAGAATGTCTTGTCTGACAGATGGCGTGCCCGCTCAGCCAGCCGCAGACCAAAACTTTTGCCTTGACCAAATGCTTTGAGCGTAGGCAAGCCCTGCATGGCGTCCAGAAAATCTTCTCCGAACGCTCTGAGTGCCTGCGCGCGCTCGCGGCTGGCACGTCGGTCCAGGGCATGCACGGCAGCAGGAGCCAGCAACGAGAAAAGCGCCGCGACAAGCAGTACTAAGGCCGTTGGCACGTCCCAGAACGCAATAACAGCAAATATCGCAATTGGAGCAAGGAGCGAAATGGCGACCTGGGGCAAATAGCGGCCAAAAAAGGTCTGCAATTGCTCTACACCATCGATGACACTCAACATGACGCCGCCCGTACGCTGGCTGCCGAGCCAGGCAGGGCCCAGATCGACAATGCGATCATACAGGCCTGCACGCAAAGTAAGCTGAATCCTGGCTGCGGACCGGTTAGCCTCGACCGTACGCAGATGATCGAGCCAGGCGCGCAACAGCACCATGGCAACCGCATACAGCGCCGGCGCCAACCATTGCTGCCAGGGCTGTTGATCGAACACACGGGACAATAACTGACCCAGGAAAACGTAACGGGCGATGCCCGCCAGCAAGGCCAACAGGCCGAGCATTACCCCACCGACCATGCGGGTGCGCAAACCGGCGGTCATCAGCCACAGGCGATAGTCAAAGTACATAGCCACTCCTTCACATCACGATATCTTACTGACAGGACAAGTCTAAGACAATCGATTGTGGTCAGCTGGCATTATTACAATCGGGATACATGCAATGGCACATAGCCCCTGTTACTCCCGAATATAGAGCACGTGTTTATATTTAGCCCGGCTTTATTTCGACTTCTGCCATTTCTTCTATGGTAAGGGCAATGGCTGTGTGATCCATCTCGCCACGCCCACCCTCCACGCCGAATTTCCAAAGTTTCTGGACGGCGGAGGAAACCCAGACAGGTGAACTGACACTATGCGCCATATCAATAGCGATGCCAACATCCTTGGACATAAGTGCCATGGAAAATCCAGGTTTGAACGCTCTTGACAGCACCTGTTGAGGAAATTTCGTTTCGCTTGCTGCGCTGCGTCCGCTACCGGAATTGACGACATCCAGCAGTTTTTGCGCATCTACTCCCATTTTCACCCCCAATGCCAACGCTTCTGACGTGATGGCAAGCGTGGTGGCGGTAATAAGGTTATTCAGCGCCTTCGCTGTATGTCCCGCGCCTATCCGTCCAACATGGATAATCTGCGTACCGATCAAATCAAGGATTGGCTTGACCAGTTCCACGGTTTGCTCATTTCCGCCAACCATGATGGTGAGCGTGCCATTTTCCGCCTTTTGAACGCCACCGCTTACTGGCGCGTCGATCATCATCACATCTTGCCGCGATAACGCCGCCGCGATGTCCTGGGTAACCGCAGGTATTGATGTTGTCATCTCAATCAGCACAGTCCCTGGTCGCATGCCAGTGGATAACCCCCCTTTTCCCAACACGGCCTGCCGAACAATATCGGCGTTGGGAAGAACAGTCAGAATGACCTCATGCGCTGCTCCAAGTAAAGCGAGCGTTTCGTAGGGTTCTGCTCCTAACGACCCGAACGCCTTCAGTACTTCCTTGTTGGTGTCATATACGCCGACTCTCTGCCCCGACTGCAACAACCGTTTGGCGATGCGTCCGCCCATGTTTCCCAAACCCACAATTGCGATGTTTTTTTTCATGACTCTTTCCTGTAATTGATTGACTACAATAGCGTTCAAGCCTGAGCTTCGGGAAGGCGAATCAGCAAGCCGTCCATGTCATCAACCACTTTAATCTGACATGTCAATCGTGATCCCACCGCACGCATATAGGCAAAATCCAGCATTTCGAGTTCAACGGAATCAGCACTTTCGATTCGATCGCGCCATTTTTCATCGATATACCCATGGCACGTGGCACAGGAGCAGGCACCTCCACAGTCCGCATCAATACCGTTTACGCCGTTCTGGACGGCGACTTCCATAATGGACTGGCCAATCTCGGCACTCACGGATTTGCGTGCACCATCCGGCTCAATAAATATAATATTTGGCATATAGATTCCTGTACTTCTAAGTCACTAAATCTGTTTTTTCGAATATGGTCATTGCGCTTAACTCAAGAGATTGATTGGCTATGTCGTCAAGGCATGGGCTTTGTCCGCTGCTTAACCATTTTCGCGCCATCATGAATGCTTTTGCATCATTAATCGCATCTACGGCAATCAGTCCTTCCTGGTCAAAATACCAAACAGAAAGCGCAGTCTCATTTTTGTTCCTGACAGCAACCTGCGTATAACCCAAATTCAGCCCAGCAATCTGAAGTTTAGTTGTGTATTGATCTGACCAGAACCATGGATGACAATCGTATCTGGTAGATGCCCCAGCAATAGACAGCCCCACAACCTCAGCCATGTCTACCGCATTCTGAACGGACTCCAGGCGGATCATCTGCCCACGAAAGACAAAGCTGGCACAATCACCGACTGCGTATATGGCCGTATCTGAGGTACGGCCGGCACGATCCACCACGATGCCATTGGCCACTTGCAGCCCTGCCTCTTGTGCCAACTGCAATTCAGGGATTACACCTATTCCTACTACCACAACATCAACGCCTATCACGGTGCCATCACTCAATCGCACTTTTTCGATCCGGTCGTTAGACCGCTCCAGAGATTCAATACCCACTCCCTCAAGAACTCGAACACCATGCTTCTCGTGAAGATTTTTGAAGTACGCAGCGGTTTGCGCAGCAGCAACGCGACCGAGAATACGACTCTCGCGCTCAATGAGCGTAACCTGCAAGCCAAGGCTTCGAGCTACCGCCGCCATTTCCAGGCCAATATATCCCCCACCCACCACAAGGAGACGCTTGTTTTGCGTAAGCGCATCTCGTATACGTTTTGCATCTGACAGATTTCGAAGCGTATGGATGTTCTGTGCCCCCCCGCCCAACGCTGTGGAAAGTGACCTTGCGCGGGCTCCGGTTGCCAGGACAAGAGCGTCATACTGGATCCTCTCCCCGTCTTCCAGCTCAACCTGTTTTTCTGAACGGTGGATTGCATTGACACGACAGTTCAACCGGAGGTCGATTTTCTCACTCCTGTATTGGCTTTCCTGTTTAAGATATAACCGCCCTTCATCGGCCAGATTGGCTATGTATTTTTTCGATAACGGAGGACGATGATAAGGCAGGTAAATTTCTTCCCCAATCACAGTGATATTTCCCTTGAAACCCTGGGTACGCAGTTTGAACGCAACAGACACCCCGGCATGCCCTGAGCCTACGATTACGACGTTTCCGTTCATTCTGGATTTATTCCTTTACACATAAATGCGATCGACTTGAGAAAGAGTATTGCCACGAGATCAACCCCGGATATTCCTGTCTCAATTGACTTTTGCGTCAGATTTCTGCACGACTGTTGCCCATTTCTTAATATCACGATCCAGCATGGACTGGAATTGAGCCGGCGTGCTAACCAGTGGACTGGCGCCCTGTGCGGCAATGCTTTTTGCCATTGCTGCACTCTGCAGTAAGGTGCCGATGTCTGCATTAATCTTATTGACGATCTCCACTGGTGTATCTTTTGGTGCAAATATGCCAAACCACGGATTGACATCAAAATTGGTGTAGCCTGATTCAGCAATAGTTGGTACCGTCGGTAATTGCTTGGACCGATCGGCGCTTGTGACGGCAAGTGCTCGTACCTTGCCACTTTCAATTTGTTGCGCTATGGAAGGAACACTCGTGAAAACCGCAGTAATTCTCCCGCCCAGAAGATCGGTCAAAGCAGGGCCTGCTCCCTTGTAAGGGACATGAGTCAGGTGGGTGCCCGCTGCCAGATTCACCATTTCACCAAGCAGATGATTGACCGATCCACTGCCTGCCGAACCAAACGTCATATTGGTTTTTAATTTTCCCAGTGCGATGAATTCTTCGAATGTCTTGGCATTCACGTTGTTATTCACTACACAGAGAAAGGGGACAGTCGCAATGGTTGCCACTGCAATAAAATCTTTGACGGGATCATATTGCAAATCACTATACAGACTGACATTGATCGCCTGAGTCCCTTCGTAGGACATCAGCAGGGTATAACCATCTTTCCTGGATTTGGCTACATGACTAAGCCCGATGTTTCCACCAGCACCTGCTCTATTTTCAACAACGACCGGCTGGCCCCATTTCTCCGACAATTTCTGGGCCAGAATTCGCGCCAAAGCGTCAGAGGCTCCTCCCGGCGCTTGCGGCACGACCAATGTTACTGGGCGCTCAGGATAAGCCGCGTAGACCTGCGAATGGCAGTACAGCGCGACTATCAAAAAAAGCAACGCTGCGTTAAAACTTTTTATTACTTTCCTCATACCTGTCTCCTTGAATTTTACTGTCTATTGGTATATTTCATATTTGTACAAAAACTCAAAACTCCACTGCAGCGCACAGCCTTAGTCACTGAAGCAATGCACAATGGTTTTCGTCGTCGTAAATTCATCCAAGGCTTGAAACCCCTTTTCCCGACCATAACCACTTTTCTTTCGCCCACCGAAGGGCAACTCCACGCCACCTCCTGCGCCATAGCAATTGATATAGAACTGCCCAGCTGACACTGCGCGCGCCATACGCTGCTGCCGCGCTCCGTTTTCAGTCCATATTGCTGCTACCAGACCATAATCAGTATCATTGGCCAGTCGTACCGCGTCAGCCTCATTCTCAAAAGGCATGGCTGCCAGGATCGGACCAAACACTTCTGCGCGAGCCAATTCATGATCGCGCGGGACTGGCCCGTACATCATGGGCGGCACGAAGAATCCACCCTTCTGGACATCAGTAATTTTGCCTTTGGCAATAAGAGGTATGCCCGACTGATCGATACGCTCGAGAAGCGTATTCAGGCGTTCAAACTGAGGCCGTGTAATGATAGGACCGCACTGCATGCCAGCATCGGGCATGCCTGCCGTAATCAAAGAGATCGCCTGAGCGACACACGAGGTCACTTCTTCATAGATTTCTTGCTGTATGAGCAACCGCGTACCGGCCGAGCAGGTCTGCCCTGTATTCTGGGCTATGCCCCCAACAATCGCGGGGATCGCCTTGCCCAGATTGGCATCCGCAAACACGATTTGTGGGGATTTTCCACCCAGTTCCAACAGGCAAGGGACGTGATTGACCGCGCTGGCAGCTTGAATGTGCGCACCAACGGCTGGAGATCCAGTAAAAGTGATGAGATTGATATCGGGATGTCGTGCTAATGCGTCACCAGCTTCATGCCCATATCCTGTGACAATATTCAATACTCCATCAGGTAAGCCTACGTTCTGCATCAGCTTGCCAATATAAAGCACCGATTGACAGGCCTCCTCCGATGGCTTCACCACAATTGCATTTCCTGCCGCTAATGCCGGACAGGACGTACGGCCAAACATCTGGGACGGATAGTTCCACGGAATGATGTGCGCTGTTACCCCGACAGGCTCATGTACCACCTGAACGTTGTAACCATTGGCATAGGGGATCACTTGGCCATGGTGCTTATCGGCTGCCGTGCCATAGAACTCGAAGTAGCGAGCAAGAACTGCAATATCGTTTTGGGCCAGATGCAAGGGTTTTCCGGTATCGCTTGATTCTATTTTTGCGATTTCCCCTGCATGCAATAGAATTTCCTCTCCGATCCTGCACAGTAATCGTCCACGCTCAAGCGCAGACCAACTGCCCCAGTGGTTCACGAAGGCATTGCGCGCTGCTTTTACGGCGGCGTCAATATCGACGGCCCCTCCCCTACCCACTTGCGTGAAAACCTTACCCGTTGCCGGATTCTCGATATCAATGACACGTTCATCGTGTGGCGACTGCCATTTCCCATTGATCAATAATGTCTTCATGAATCTTCTGCCTGATCCATCTCTCTGATCACTTCCTGCGCCGTGCGAAAACTGTCGACTCCAGCAGGAACACCGCAATACACAGCAACCTGCAGAAATACCTCGCGAAGTTCTTCCCGTGTCCAGCCGTTATTGATTGCTCCGCGCACATGGGCCTTGAGCTCATTTGTCCGCCCTAGAGCGCAGACCATTCCCAGGTTCAACATCGATCGATCCTTTCTGCTCAATCCTGGACGATTCCAGATTTCATCCCAGCAATATTCAGTGACAAATGCCTGCATAGGCCAGTTGTAGTCGGTAGCACTATTCAAGGCCCTGTCGACATACTCATCCCCCAGGACATCACGGCGGGTCTTGAGCCCTTGCTCGAATTTTTCAGATCTTTTGAAAGCGGTCATAATCTCGTTTAACGTTGTTAAATCAGGTTGTATTGTCGGATTCGATTGAAGACGGTATCGCTTCAAACATCTACGTAAATTTCATCATCGCGGATGGATACCTCATAAGTCTTGATTCGGCTGTTGCTCACGCCAAACAGGCATTTCCCGCTTTCAAGATCAAATTCCCACCCGTGCCAGGGACACTTGAGTACCTGATTTTCCATCCCATACTGGTATTGGCCCGCGCAGGATGTCGGTAACATGGTCCCCTGCACAGTTCCCCGAGCCAGTGGCGCCCGCTTGTGCGGGCAAATATTCTTGACGGCGAAAACTTTGCCTGCTGCCTTGAATACGCCTATCGGACGACCCTCTATATCTATCGTTAATGCATCATCCTCGGGAATATCACTCAGATGTCCGACTTTATGCAGCATGGCTCGCTCCAGCGTGATGGCGTGGTTTCAACCCGAATAGCTCCGCGGCATTGTCGTGAAAGATGCGCTGCTGCAGGTTCTCTGGAAGACGCTGGAATGTGGTTTGCGGATAATCGGTATCCCAATGCGGATAATCCGTACTGAAAAGAATCGTTCGATCCGCATGCACCATCTCCAGAATTTGTGTCAGGTACTCGTCTTTCTCCGGCTCCTCCAAGGGCTGGCTGGTGAAACGCACACGGTCCAGCACATATGAGCTCGGCTCCTTTTCCAGCCAGGGAACTTCGTTGCGGAACTGCCGCCAATTCTGATCGAACCGCCAAAGCATATGCGGAACCCATCCGAAGCCGAATTCGGCAGCAAGCACCTTCAATCCAGGAAACCGGACAAATACGCCCTCAAATAGCAGGCTTGTGATATTGCCCATCGCTATCTGCGGAAAACAGGAGTGCCGTTCAATATAGGTGCTAGGTACACCACCCGCAAAAGAAACACTTGTCTGAAATGCGCCTTCCGTACCGGTGGGATGAAGAAAAATGGGCAAGCCGAGTTCCTCGGCCGCTTCATAAATGGGGTAGTAGTGAACATTGCCCATGAGAATATTCATAAGCGGCATGTATACCGCCACGATATTGTCCTGACCGCCGATCCGACGAATTTCCCTTGCAGCCTCGACAGGATCATGTACTGCCACGCACATAGCCAGGCGAAACCGATCATCGACCGACAGCCATTTATCTATGAAGTAATCGTTGAATGCCCGGGCCAGCACCGTGGCTTCCACAGCGTTTGGCAGGGACACCAGTTTTCCCGCCTGGATGGACGAAAGGACTGCGTACTGGATATTCAGTTTATCCAGATGCGCTTCACGCAGAAAATGCGGGTCCGAGCCGCCGACGCCGCCATCCGGTGTCTTTGCATCGCGACGAATGGAAGTGGCCCCCGCCAACGGTGGGCGAAGCGGATGATCGGGCAAAATAGAACGTTTTCCTTCGAACCTCATTTGCCAGCTTTTGCTCATATAGGGCTTCAAGCCCTCGATATCCCCGCTTATCCAGGGATGAATATCAGAATCGATAATTTTCATAAGTGACGTGTTCATTGCTGCTCTCTTTTCAATTTCTCCAGCGGCACGATAAATTCCTTTTGAAGCCGTGGTGATTGGTATTGTCGTCATGCTACTATCGAAGCCGCGTTCGGGGAATTTTGAATTTCAAGCAGTAGGCTTCGGCCAAACCGAACGCCAAACCGCCAATGACAGCTGCAATTTTCCATGCACAGGCAATACAGGAGACCGAAGAATGTACTTTGAGCTATCCGATATGCGCGTTTTTATCCATGTAGCCGAATCATCTAGCATCACGCAGGGCGCCAAGCGGGCGCATCTATCCACTGCGGCGACAAGTGCCAGAATAAAAGCGCTGGAAGGCCAACTCGGAGCAAAACTGCTGTACCGTGACAGCCGCGGCGTTACGCTTACGCCAGCGGGTATCAAACTGCTGCGACACAGCCGGATCATCATGCGCCAAGTTGACTTCGTAAAGAGTGAATTCGCGGAATACGGAAGCGGCATGCTGGGGCATATCCGGATCTTTGCCAATACCACGGCGGTTACCGAATCACTGCCGGAATTGCTCGCACAATTTCTCGCCCTGCACCCTGCCATCACGGTGGATTTGCAAGAACGTTTGTCGCGCGATATTGTCAGGGGAGTACTTGATGGGTCCGCAGACTTGGGACTGATTGCCGGGCCGGTCGAAGCGGAAGGACTGGAAGTCATTCACTACAGTACGGATCGACTGCTGTTGGCCTTGCCGGCCGGACATGCATTGGCAGACAAATCCTGTATTACTTTGGCCGAGACCCTGGACTATCCTCATATCAGCTTTCGGGAAGGCAGCACTTTATACGATTTGATGACGGCGCAGGTGGAGCGGCTAGGCCGCAGCTTCCCTATGCGAATACAAGTCTCGAGCTACGAAGCCATTTGCCGCATGATCGAAACCGGCGTAGGCATAGGCATCATTCCAGAATCCGCCTCCAGGCGATACTGCAACACCATGCGATTCGTAACGGTGCGTTTGCAGGAGCCATGGGCTATACGCGAGCGCAGCCTATTGGTTCGTGAACTGGACGCAGTGCCTGGGTGCGTCAAAGAGCTCATCGACACGATCGTTGAGCGCATCGGCAATTGCCCCAAGCCAGCGTCAGATTAGTTTCCCAGTTCGCACGATGCCTGTGGACTGCAGCCTGAGCAGTACCGACACCATCATCAGATCGCCCGCGCTGAAATAGCCTTCCTGCCAATCGGCATCGCCAAGCCGCTTGGACCGTTAGCGCAGCCGGACACGAACCCGATCCTCGCGCATCACGTTGCACTCTTCGTACCACGACTTGTCGCCCGCCAGGCCCTTGCCGTCGTCGGGAGACAGCGCACAGGCCGTAATGATGGGGATCATGATCAGCTATAACCAGAGCAGTACCTTATATTCATATTTAGACCACGCTTGAATCGGTCAATAGATCTGACGCTAGCAATCTGACCCTGGACGATACAAGCCTGGCTCCTTCGGACAACGGACGCTGGCGAGTCACACTCAATGCAATCGTTCTGCGTATCCCCGGGCTGATGATCAGACAGGCGCTCAGCTCTCCGGCGGCTACTTCCTGCGCCACTGCAGTCAGAGGCAATAGCGTAAAGGCATGGCCACCGGCAGCTACGTCTTTCATCGCCGTAGCGGTTTCCACCTCCATGACAATGTTCAGCCTGGTATCGTGGCGACGAGACAATACATCCAGCGTTGCTCGCAAGCCATTGGGTACCGCTGGCAATACCAACGGAATGCCGTCAAGGGAATGAAAAGGCAGGCTTTTGGCCGCAAGTTCTGGCAGGCCGGCCTTGCCGACCAGGAAGGTATCTAGCTTGCCAAGCACATCCTCCCCGCGCGATGCGGACGAACCATAGCGATTGACCACGATCATATCCAGGCGCCCCGACGCAAGCTGTTCATCAAGGGAGCCACTAAAGCCCTCCGTCACATGCAGACGAAGCTGGGGCGCGCACGCACGGATATCTGCCAGCAAAAGCGGCAATAATTGCCGTGCCAGCGAAGGCAGGACGCCGATATGCACTGTCCCCGTCAATATGCCAGCCGCCTGATGAGCGGTGGCGTCGAGCTGCTCGACCTGATCAATGATGCGCTTGACTTCGGGATACATGCGTCGCCCAAAATCGGACAACACCATGCCCCGGCCGGTTCTGTCAAACAGGCGCTTGCTCCACTCTTTTTCCAGCATGGCAATCTGACGGCTGACCAGCGACTGCGCCATGTCCGATGCGATCGCTGCACGAGACAACGACTGCATATCCGCCACCAACAGGAAAGTGTTCAGTTGCTTGAGATTCATGATTTCACTTAAATGGAAAGCTGAAATTATAAACTTTGTATTTATATATATCTCAATTGTGGCTAAGCTTGTCTTCATTAACGTAGAACAAATATGGAGACAAACTTGAAACTCACACACTGCCTTACTGCGGCGTTTGCCGCCACTTCCCTGCTGGCCTCATCTGTTGTGAATGCGCAGGAATCCTCGTATCCCACCCGCCCGGTCAACCTGGTTGTGCCCTTTTCTGCGGGTGGCCCCACCGATGCCATGGCACGTATCCTGGCGCAAAAGCTGGGCGATCGTCTTGGCCAGCAAGTGGTTGTCGACAACCGTGGTGGTGCCGGTGGCAGCATCGCTGCGGAACTGGTGGCTCGTTCCAAAGCAGACGGATATACCCTGTTTTTTGGCACGACCGGCACCATGGCGATCAATCCGAGCCTTTACGCCAACTTGCGTTACGATCCGATCAAGGATTTCTCGCCCGTCAGCCTGATGGCGACAACGATGAATGTACTGGTCGTCAACCCCCAACTGCCCGTAAAGACACTTAATGATCTGGTCAAGCTGGCCAAGACAAAGCCGGATGAACTCACTTATGGATCAGCGGGCAATGGCAGTTCCAATCACCTGTCGGGCGAGCTGTTTCGCACCTCCGCCGGCATCCGGATCAGTCACATTCCATACAAAGGCTCGGCACCTGCACTCGTTGACCTGCTGGCCGGTCGCATTTCAATGATGTTCGACACCATTGCGCAGCAGACCCAGAATATTTCCGCCAGCAAGGTGACCGCGCTCGCGGTAACCGGTCCAAAGCGCTCAACACTGTTGCCTGATGTACCCACTGCCCAGCAAGCCGGGCTCGACGGCTTTGACGTCACAATCTGGTATGGCGTGCTTGCTCCACATGGCACGCCCGAGGTCATCGTGAACCGACTGCAGCGTGAAATTGCAGCCATCATGGCAACAGAGGACATGAAATCGCGCATGCAAAGGGACGGCGCCGCTGCGCAAAGCACCACACCTGCAGAGTTTGCCGACCTGATTAAAAGCGACACCGCCAAATGGGCGCCAGTCGTCAAGAACTCCGGCGCGAGCCTGAATTGATACGAGTAGCATCCATGATATTCTCTCCTGATCCTGGCCTGAGAAACGCCCTGGCTCCACGCAGCATCGCAGTGATCGGCGCCACGGAAGACCCCAACAAAGTGGGTGGTCGCCCTCTGCATTACCTTAAACGCTTCGGATTTTCCGGCGCGGTGTATCCGATTAATCCAAGACGCAAGATAATACAGGGTATGCAGGCATTTGCATCGCTCGATGAACTGCCGGAGATACCGGATGTCGCCATCGTCGCAGTCGGCCAGGATGCCGTTTCGGATGTCATAGAACAATGCGCTGAGCAAGGAATTATATGCGTCATAGTGATGAGCTCGGGCTTTGGCGAAACAGGCAGCGCGGGAGTCCAGCGGCAAACCGCACTGGTAGAACAGGCTCGCCGACTGGGCGTGCGGCTGGTGGGCCCCAACGCGCAAGGCGTGGCCAATTTCCAAACCGGCGCAGTAATGAACTTCAGCACTATGTTCATGGAAATCGAGCCCGAAGACGGGCCGGTTGCCATTATCAGCCAGAGCGGCGCAGCCAGCGTCATGCCCTACGCCATGCTGCGTGAACGCGGTGTGGGCGTACGCTATCTGATTGCCTCTGGCAATGATGCTGATGCCTCGGTGTGCGAATTAGCGTTGGCAGCCGCGGTCGATCCTGCAATCCGGGTCATCCTGTTGTATATCGAATCGCTGACGGATCCCGCCATGCTGGCCGAAACGGCCCGACTGGCCATCTCGCGCGGTGCAGCGGTCATTGCCCTGAAGGCCGGACGCAGCGTGCAAGGTGCGAAGGCCGCGGCCTCGCACACAGGCGCGATGGTCAACGATGATGTCGTCGTGGATGCCTTTTTCGAACGCCACGGCATCTGGCGTGCCGCCGATGTGCACGGACTGGTCAACGCCGTTGAACTTTATCTGACAACGCCGCCCCGGCCCGCAGACAGCCTGGTTGTCATGAGCCACAGCGGCGCGGTCGGGGTGCTGTGCGCGGATGCAGCCGAAACCCTGAATCTTCCGCTAACGGAATTGGACCCTGCGGTGGTGCGCAGCCTGGCTGACATTATGCCCAGCTTTGCCACCGCACAAAATCCGGTAGATCTGACAGCCTCGCTGATGACCCAAAGCGGCATGTATGCCGCTACGCTCAATACCCTGGCTACCGATCCGCAGGCAGATATGTTTCTTATCGGCGTGCCCGTGGCCGGCCCTGGCTATGACGTGCAGGGCATGGCAACCGATACCGCCACGTTTGCAGCCAATACAGGTAAACCAGCCGTGGTGTCTGCGCCCCAGGCGTCGGTGCGCCAGGTTTTTCGCGAAGCCGGCGTACCCGTGTATGCGCACGAAACAGATGCCATCAATGCACTGCACCAGTGGAGCCGCCATGGCATCCTGATGCGACAGGCATCGGCACGCGACCAGCTGGAAGTATCGGCAGCATCAATCCTCGCCCTTCCGGACTGGACGACTCAGTTCCTGAGCGAAGACGAAAGCCTGGCCGTACTGACAAAAGCGGATATTCCAACAGTGCCGTATGTACTGTGCCGCAATGCGGATGAAGCCGTCACCGCCTGGCGTGCGCTGGGACAGGACGTTGTGATGAAAGCCTGTTCTGCCCACATTCCGCACAAATCCGAACATGGATTGGTATTTATTGGCCTGGACAGTGAACAGCAAATCATCGAAGCATGGAAACAGTGCGCGCAGCGTGTTGCCGCCCTGCAGGTCCCGTACGATGGCGTTATTGTCGCCAGGCGCGTTTCGGGACGACGTGAGTTTGCGCTGGGCGTTCGGCAGGATCCAGTCTTTGGCACCATCGTGATGATCGGCGATGGCGGCAAATATGTAGAAGCCCTGCGCGACTTCGTTGTACTGCTGCACCCGTTTTCGGAAGATGACGTTATCGCCAAGCTGCACACACTTCGCATCGCGCCGATTCTGGCCGGCGTACGCGGCGAGGCACCCATCGACCTCGACACTGTGGCGCATACAGCTGTGGCGCTCGCTCGCCTGGCCGCATCTCAATCGCACGACATTACATCCATCGATCTGAACCCGCTGATTGTCGGCGATACGGGCAGCGCAGGCTGGGCCGTCGATGCCGTCATCGAACGTTGCAAGGAGCAGGCATGACCCCTCAAAGTACCGTACTGACAGACTATATCGACGAGATTGCCGTCGTTCGCCTTAATCGCCCGGCCGGCATGAACGCCGTGGATGCCTCGTTGCGCACAGCGCTGAAGGACACACTATATGCGCTCGAGGCTGACGATGCTGTCCGCGCCATCGTGCTGACAGGCACCGGCGAGCGAGCCTTCTGCGCAGGTCAGGACCTGGATGAGGCGGCCACGATCGACACTGGCAATCTTGCTGACTGGCTCAATCGCCAGCACGCCATGTACCAGGCTGTACGCGACATGACAAAGCCAATTGTTGCGGCACTCAATGGTACCGCCGTTGGTGCCGGCTTTCAGATCGCCCTGATGTGCGACTTGCGGGTAGCCCATCCAGCGCTACGCATGGGACAGCCCGAAGTCAAGGCCGGACTGGCGAGTATTGTCGGTTCATATCTGATGTCATTACAAATT
>NZ_JBQEAU010000106.1:0-16406 GCF_052108595.1 Advenella sp. | reverse complement strand
CGGAAACCGGCAGGTCAATTGGCGGCAAACTGTTTGCGCCGGCCATCAATACCGGCAGATTGTGCCAGGCGTGGATGCCTTACGATTTTCCCGAAGCCGTGCAAGGGTTTCTCGATTACTGGAAGCCGCGCTGCTGTGTCCTGATCGAACGCGAAATCTGGCCTAATATGGTGGCTCAGACCAAGAAACAGAATATTCCCGTTATCGTGGCCAGTGCGCGCTTTTCACCGGCGTCGCTGCGCCGCGGACAACTGCTGGGCAGCGTGCTGCGCAAGGCGCTGACCAGTATTGACCTGATTCTCACCCAGACCCACATTGACGCAGCGCGTCTTGCGGAAATCGGCGTCAAGCGCACCCGCGTGGTGGGTAACCTGAAGTTTGACCTGCGCATCTCGCCCGAACAGTCGCATATGGGGCAGGTGGCGCGACGCCATATCGGGCGGCCTGTCATTGTGATTGCCAGCACTCGGGAAGGCGAAGACGAGTTGTTTACCCGCGCCATCGCCGAGGTAAAAAAGACCTATCAGGCCTCTCGGGACGAACAGGGCGGGGCAGACCGGCAAGACGCATCGGGCGTCGACCACAATCGGATGCCGCTGTTTGTCCTGGTGCCCCGGCACCCGCAACGCTTTGATCTGGTCGCCGGATATCTGGCTGATGATGGCCTGAGTCTCTGTCGGCGCAGCGACTTTCCGACCGATAACCAGTTGCGCACGGCCGATGTATTGCTGGGCGATTCGGTTGGTGAAATGTTTTTCTTTTATGGCTTGGCCGACGTGGCCATCGTGGCTGGCAGTTTTGCCGAGCTGGGTGGCCAGAATCATATCGAAGCCAGTGCGCTTGGCCTGCCCGTCATCGTGGGCCCGCATACCCGCAATTTCCAGCAATCGGTAGAAGATGCGCTGGCCGAGGGCGCTGCCCGCCGCGCCCAGACGCCCTCCGAGGCGATTGGCCTGGCATTGCGGATTCTGGAGAATCCCGAATTGCGCCTGGGCATGAGTCGCGCTGCCAAAGAATGGCTGTCCCTGCACGAGGGCGCTACCGATAGAATCATGTCTGCGTTGCAGCCTTATCTGAAGTAAACCATGTCACTGTTACCAAGCGCCTCCGTCCTGCAAAAAACCCTTTATTCGGCATTGCCAGACTTTGCCAGTATCGCTTGGGTTGAGCAGGTCGGTTCGACCAACGTCAACCTGATGCAGGAAGTCAGAGGTACGCAATCTGCCATGGGCCGGCCGGCGCTGCTGGGCGCCCATACCCAGACCAGCGGACGCGGCAGGGCAGGGCGGCGCTGGCAGGACACGCCCGGTTCCACGCTGATGTTTTCCTGCGCCTATGATGTGTTCGTGCCGCCTGCGCGCCTGCCCATGCTGGCGCCGGTCGTGGGGATTGTCGCCTGCGAGCAGTTGCGAAAAATCACCGGCCCGGCGGTGCAGGATCGCCTGCTCATGAAGTGGCCCAATGATATTTTGTACGATCAGGCCAAGCTGTCCGGTTTGCTGGTCGAATCAGCCCGGCCGGTGCAGCGCGAATCGCAGCACCACCATGTGGTCATCGTCGGCATGGGGATGAATTTATCCAGCGCAGTGGAATTGACCCAGCATCTGGGGCGCAAGGTCGCCGACTGGACCTCGGTGCTGGGCGATATGAGCGATGACCCCGGTCGCTCGCAAGACATCGCCTTGCTGGTTGCACGCATTGCCCGGGCGTGGCGCGACGCCTTTGCGCAGTATGAGCAGCAGGGGTTTGCCGCTTTCATGGCGCGTCATTCGCAGATAGATGCACTGCGCGAGCAACAGGTCAATGTGATCCAGGATGAGCGGATCGTCCTGTCCGGCGCCGCCCGTGGCGTTAATCAGGACGGCTGTCTGCTGGTAGAATGCGCCGGACAACAGCACGCCATTACGATCGGCGATATTTCCATCCGGCCTGAAGGCCAGGGCTGACCCTATGCTGACCGTTCTGATTGACGCTGGCAACTCGCGCATCAAAGTTTCCCTTTACGATTCGGCAGGCCGGTCTGCCGACACAGGCGTTCATGCCTTTGCTGCTGCGGACCTGAATGCCCTGGCCGATCTGATCAGGCAACTGCCGCAGGCGCCGGCCAGGGCGCTGGGCGTCAGTGTCACCACCGAGGCGATCCGCCAGGAACTGGACGCGATCCTTGCGCCGTGCCTGATCCAGTGGCAGACGCCGGGAGCGCGCCTGCTGCGGCTGAAAAACCGCTATCACAACCCGGCCGAGCTGGGGCCCGATCGCTGGCTTGGCCTGCTGGGCATTCTGGCTGCGCGACCCGTCGATGGCCCGATGATGCTTGTCAGCTTCGGGACGGCGACGACGGTCGATACGATCGACGATCATGAAACTTTTCTGGGCGGGGTGATTTTCCCTGGCGTCAGCATGATGCAATCATCGCTGGGCGCAGGGACGGCCCGCCTGCCCGTTGCCCCGATGTCAGCACAGGTGTGGCCATCATTTCCGCAAAACACCCAGGCGGCCATTGCCGCCGGCATTGTGGCTGCGCAAACGGGTGGTGTGATCCGGCAGTGGCAGCAGGTGACCGAACATCTGGGCCGCGCGCCGCTGGTTTTTGTCACCGGGGGCGCGCGCGCGGCGATCATGCCGGAACTGCAGGCGCGTATCGATTCATTCAGCGTTGACATGGGATTTGGTACAATACCGGTCATCGAGAGCGAATCGCCGGTCCTTGACGGCCTGCGCGCGCTTGCACAGCACTCAACGGACGCCTGATATGCGCACGCTTTTCTTTATTGTCGTCCTGGCCAATGTCCTTACTTACGGATTGGGCGCAGGCTGGTTTGGCCTCAAGCCGGGCGAATCGCGTCTGGGGGCGACCGTCAAGACCCCCACCGAATTTCGGCCTGGCGCCATTGAAGTAGGACCGATACGCTAATGTCTATCCAGACTGAACCGTTTGATACCGTCGGCCCGGCAGGCCGCATCGACTGTCTTGTCGACTGGCCCGATCCGGCCCAGCCGCTACTGGGCTGGGCGCTGGTTCTGCACCCGCACCCGCTGCATGGTGGCACGCGCAACAATAAAGTGGTCACGACCTTATCGCGCGCCTACGCGCAGGCAGGTTACGCCGTGCTGCGTCCCGATTTTCGCGGTATCGGCAAATCTGAGGGCAGTTTTGACCAGGCGCGCGGCGAAACCGAGGACATGCAACAGCTGATCCAGGCCTTTTTGACTGCGCATCCTCAATTGGACGGCAAGCCATGGCTGCTGGCCGGCTTTTCATTTGGAACGTCGGTGGCAGCGCAACTGTACTCGGTGTTGCACGAAGAGCAAACCCAGCCCTTGCCGCAATTGCTGACCCTGGTGGGCACGGCAGTAAAACGGTTCGCCTGGCGCGAGGTGATGCTACCTGCCAACACGGTAGTTATCCATGGGGAACGTGATGAAGTGGTACCCCTGCAGGAAGTCTTTGACTGGATCGCCAGCTATCGCATTGCCGTCACGGTTATTCCCGGCGCCACCCATTTTTTTCATGGCTATCTGATCGAATTGAAAAAACTGGCGCTCGACGCGTTGCAGCAGATGTCCGCCGAAACCACCCTGTAACGCATTTTGTCCTGCAAGCGCTTATAATTCCTAACTGGCAGGCCCATCTCTTCTCAAATCCTTTCTTCTATCCGGATCCGTTTCCATGTTCCTACGTCGTATTGTTCTCATCCTGATCATCGTCCTGGTCGCAGGCGGCGCTTATGTCTTCTTCAATAAAACCAACAATAGTGCGTCCTCGGGCAGCACGCAGACAACCACAGGTTCGGACACGACGCAAACCAGTGCGCAAACCGGATCCTCTACACAAGCCCCTACTTCACCCCCCAAGCCTGAATCACGCTCCAGCGTGCCGGTAACCAACGCCAATACGCCTGTGCTTGCAGAGGTGGCCGGCATGACGCCGCCACAAACCAATGTCAAGGCATGGTTCCTGATTGATGCCACGTCGGGCCAGATTATCGGCAACCAGGAACCGGACCTGAAAGTGTCGCCTGCTTCACTGACCAAGCTGATGACCGCCAGTCTGGTGTTCTCGGCACTAGATGACAACCGCATCCGCCCGGAACAGGAAGTGACCGTTTCGGAAAAAGCCTGGCGCACCGGTGGTTCGCGCATGTTCATCCGGGTCAATACACAAGTGACTGTCGATGATCTGATCAAGGGCATGGTCGTGCAGTCTGGTAACGATGCCACCATTCAGTTGGCCGAAACCGTGGCCGGCAGCGAAGATGTATTTGTGAACCAGATGAACAAGGAAGCGGCGCTGTTCGGTATGGCCAACACCCACTTTACCGATCCGACCGGCCTGCCGGCACCGGACCACTACACGACGGTACGCGACCTGTCAGTGCTAGCGCAGCACGTGATCAAGGATCATTCCAAGTATTACCACTATTTCAGCCAGCCTGAGTTTACCTACAACAAAATTCGCCAGCACAACCGCAATGGCCTGCTGTCTCGCAATATTGGCGTGGATGGGCTCAAAACCGGGCATACGGAAGATGCCGGCTACTGCCTGATCGCCGCAGCCAAGCGCGATGATCGTCGTCTTATTTCAGTGGTCGTTGGTGCGGCAACTGTGCGCGAACGCGAACAGGTCAGCCAGAACCTGCTGGACTGGGGCTACCAGAACTTTACCGCCAAACAGGTGGCTGCAGCTGATGCGCCGCTCATCAGCCCGCGCGTTTGGGAAGGCACAGTCAAGCAGGCCAAGCTGGGTGCCGCCGACGGCGTCAGCGTGACCGTGCCGCGTGGCATGGAAGACAAGGTCCAGACCATTACGCAGATTAACGGCAAACTGGTTGCGCCGCTGACCAAGGGCCAGACAGTGGGCAATGTTCAGTTCGTGCTCAATGGTAAAGTACTCAAGCAGGAGTCACTCACCGTTCTTGAAGATGTACCGCAAGCCGGCTTCTTCGGACGCATGTGGGACAAGGTCCTGAGCAGTTTCAATAGCTAATCTTTCGGGCAGAGTGTTGTGATACAGGGTATAGACAGCGACAGCATCGTTTATCTTAACGGTGAGTATGTACGGGCCGACGAAGCAAAAATTTCGGTATTCGATCGGGGGTTCATTTTCGGGGATGGCGTATATGAGGTCGTGCCGGCCTACAACCGCAAGCCGTTCCGGCTGAACGAGCATGTGCAGCGCCTGGAGCGCAGCCTGAACGCCATCAGCCTGGCCACCGGCAAAACCTCACAGTTCTGGGCCGGCCTGATGCAGGACATGATTGATCGCGCCGAAACCGATGACTCATTTATTTATCTGCAGGTTACGCGTGGCGTTGCCAAACGCGAGCATGTATTCCCCGTGCCTGCGGTTACGCCCACCATTTTCTGCTCCAGCGGTCCGTTTATCCGGCCAACTGCACAGCAGCGCGAGCACGGTATTCGCGTAATCTCGGGGCCGGATGAGCGCTGGCTGCACTGCGATATAAAGTCGGTGTCGTTACTGGGCAATGTTCTGGCGCGCCAGGCAGCCGCCGAGCGCGGCGTGGATGAAGTGATCCAGTTTCGCAATGATTTTCTGACTGAAGGGTCCTTGAGCAATATGTGGGTGGTCAAAGATGGCACCTTGCTGGCGCCTGTCAAGAACCACCTGATTCTTGAAGGGATTCGCTACGGTCTGCTGGCAACGCTGGCCGAACGGGCGGCAGTGCCGTTTGAAGCCCGCAACATTACTCGTGCAGAAGTTTTTGCTGCAGATGAGATCCTTGTCACATCGGCCACCAAGGAAGTGTTGCCGGTTCTGGAGCTGGACGGCGCACCGGTTGGAAATGGCCAGCCCGGCCCCATATACAGAAAGGTAAGGGCTGAATACGACAAGGAAATTTCCCGATTATGATGAAAGACATTCCACCAGAGCAGTCGCTGATTGAATATCCCAGTGATTTTCCTATCAAGGTCATGGGCGTTCAGCATCCCGAACTGGCACAACTCTTGACAGACGTGGTGTTGCAGTTCGATCCGCAGTTTGATCCGGCTACGGTGGAGATGCGCCCAAGCAGCAAGGGCAACTACATTGGCCTGACATTTACGGTACGCGCCACCTCCCGTGAGCAGCTCGATAATCTGTATCGTGCGCTGCACGGACACGCGCTGGTCAAAATCGTTTTGTGATGCAAGTACAGGTACGCCATCTGGACGGGCCTGCGCCCTACGAGCCGGTATGGCAGGCCATGAAGTCGTTCACCGAAGGTCGCCACAAAGAGACACCGGACGAAATCTGGCTGGTAGAGCACCGTCCGGTTTATACACTGGGGCAAGCCGGCAAGCCGGAACATTTGCTCAATACCGGTGCGATCGAGGTGGTCCATTGCAATCGTGGTGGACAGGTCACCTACCACGGTCCCGGGCAACTGGTCGTCTATCCGCTGGTCGATTTGCGTCGCCAGGGCATTTACGTCAAGCAATACGTGACGCTGATCGAGGATGTCGTGCTTGACACCCTGGCTAGTTTCGGCCTGAAACAAGCCTGTCGCAAGGCTGGGGCGCCCGGCGTCTATGTGTCCTTGCAGGACGGCAGTCTGGCCAAAATTGCTGCGCTCGGTGTGAAAATCAGCCAGGGCTGCGCCTATCATGGCCTGGCCCTTAATGTCGATATGGACCTGCAACCCTTTGCAGGCATCAATCCTTGTGGCTACGCGGGTTTACAAACGGTAGATCTGAAAACCATGGGTGTCAATACGACTGTGCAGGAAGCAGGCATGCGCGTGCTTGAGCGGTTGTTGCCCCGGTTTTCCTGATACGTGCCGGGGTTTGTGGCTGCAATGTGTTCGCGATAGGGCTGGAACATGGTCTGGCAGGGATCTGGCCCGATCGCCCGGTGAATGCGCGCTGGCACCCATTGTCCAGAGGCGCCGCCGCCTAAACTTATGGCGCTCTTAGGGTTTTTGCGGATAAGCGCCTATTAAGCGTTAAAATAAGCTGAAATTTCACGCGGCTTTCATAAATCGCCGTCAGTAAATACACCTGCCTTATTGCCGTAACGTCCATTCCCATAAGGGCCGTGACATCACTATGACTACAAACACAGCAGTAACCCCAACTGTCAAAGACGAACAGTACGACGCCACCAAGAAACAGAAATCCTTCGATAAAACGTCGCGGATCCCAATCAAGATTATTCCGGTTGAACGCCTGAAAAAGCCCGAATGGATTCGCGTCAAGGCGGCGGCGCCCAATTCACGCTTTAACGACATCAAGAAAATCCTGCGCGAACACAATCTGTTCACAGTCTGTGAGGAAGCCTCCTGCCCCAATATTGGCGAGTGTTTTGGCAAGGGTACGGCTACCTTCATGATTATGGGCGACAAATGTACGCGTCGCTGTCCGTTCTGTGATGTGGGCCATGGCCGGCCCGATCCGCTGGATGTCAACGAGCCGTCCAATCTGGCCAAATCCATCGCGGCGATGCGTCTGAACTACGTGGTCATTACTTCGGTTGATCGCGATGATCTGCGCGATGGCGGCGCGGCCCACTTTGTCGAATGCATCAACGAGACGCGCAGCCGTTCTCCCAAAACCCAGATTGAAGTGCTGGTTCCCGATTTTCGTGGTCGCCTGGACAAGGCGCTGGACATTTTCGGCAACGGCCTGCCCGATGTCATGAACCACAATCTGGAAACCGTTCCCCGCCTGTATAAACAGTCCCGTCCCGGCGCTGATTACATGCACTCGCTCAAACTGTTGCGCGACTGTAAACAGCGCTATCCGAACGTACCGACCAAGTCCGGCCTGATGGTGGGACTGGGCGAAACCGACGAGGAAATCCTGCAGGTCATGCGCGACATGCGCGACCATGATATTGATATGCTGACCATTGGCCAGTATCTGCAACCTTCAGAACACCATTTACCCGTGCTGCGTTACGTTCATCCCGATACCTTCAAAATGTTCGAGGAAGAGGCCTACAAAATGGGCTTTACGCACGCTGCTGTCGGGGCCATGGTACGGTCTTCCTACCACGCCGACGAACAGGCCCACGCGGCCGGTTTCTGATGTGAGCAGACCTGATCTCTGATGGCGTTAGCGATTGGGCGTGCACTATATCGCTCTATCGACGAGGTTTTCTGAAATTCAGGCAATGCCTGCGCCATGGTTACGAGCATGGCGCATGATTTACCGGACACGGGTTGCGCAGGCAATCCGGTCCGGTTTGTCGTTTTCCGGTCAATTATCCCGCCATCTGCCCTTTTCAGTCGGTTGCCCCGCCGGTTTTGCGCCGGTCATTGCACTATAATCCGGTCAATATCACTCCGATCTGAATCTGCATAGTGGGAATCCCGGCATGAAACTTCTGATTACCGGCGGCGCCGGGTTTATTGGCTCACACACCGTTATCGAATTACTGAGTGCAGGACACGAGATTGTCGTGCTGGACAATCTGTCCAACAGCTCGGTCACATCGCTGGACCGGGTAGAGAAAATCACCGGAAAGTCTGTCATCTTTATTGAAGGCGATATTCGCGACCGGCCTGTGCTGGATGCGCTGTTTAGCGCGCACAATATTGATGCGGTGGTGCATTTTGCCGGCCTGAAAGCCGTGGGTGAAAGTGTCCGCCAGCCACTTCGGTATTACGATAATAATGTGGGCGGAACAGTCACACTGACCGAAGCCATGGCCGACGCCGGGGTCCGTCGCATTGTTTTCAGTTCTTCAGCGACCGTCTATGGCGAGCCCGAGACCATGCCGATTGCAGAAACCTGTCCGGTGGGCAATCCCACCAATCCCTATGGCAGTTCCAAGCTGATGGTCGAGCGCATCCTGCAGGATTTGGCAAAGTCCGATCCGCGATGGTCGGTGGCAATTCTGCGTTACTTTAATCCTGCCGGGGCGCACGAATCCGGGTATATCGGCGAAGATCCCAACGGCATTCCCAACAATCTGTTGCCTTACATTACGCAGGTGGCGGTTGGGAAACTGGAAAAGCTGGCCATATTCGGTAGTGACTACCCGACGCCCGATGGCACCGGTGTGCGGGACTATATCCATGTGGTCGATCTGGCCCAGGGTCACCTGGCTGCCTTAAATTTTATTCACGATAAAACCGGCGCCCATACCTGGAATCTGGGTACGGGCAAAGGGTACTCCGTGCTGGATATCGTCAAGGCATTTGAAGAGGCCACGGCGGTGTCCATTCCCTATACGTTATCGCCCCGGCGCGAAGGCGATATCGCCGAGTGCTGGTCCAATCCCGAGAAGGCGAGCCGGGAACTGGGCTGGACCGCCAGACGGGGGCTGTCACTGATGATGTCTGACAGCTGGCGCTGGCAAAAAAACAACCCACAGGGCTATCGGAGCGACGACAGCGATCAACAATAGCGGCAAGCGTCTGGATGGTTCGCTAAAAGAAAGAGGGTGCGAACGAGACAGCGCAAATGAGATAGCGCAAACGAAATAGCTCAAATGCAATCACGCCGGTGAAATCGTGCAGATGAAATGGCGCAGATGGACTTGCGCGGCCCGACAGGCCGCGTCTGGTGCACCCACGGCGACAACAGGGTTAGCGCACGCCTTTGTATACATCCATGGTGCTGTTGGCAAAGACCGACAGATTGAACAAGACTTCGGCGCGTTGCCGCGTATGCTGAGCCACGGTTGCCAGGGCTGGCGCATCAGGCAGAATCTTCGCAAGCAGGGCGCGCAATGCGGTGACGTCCAGTGTCGGCGTTACCCAACCCGAGACGCCATGCTCCAGGTTTTCGGGCAGGCCGCCCGTATCACTCACGATGGTCGGCAGCCCGCATGCCATGCTTTCACGCGCAGCATAAGACAGTGCTTCCCGGTGCGACAGGACAAATCCTAAGTCGCTGGCGGCCAGCACGGGGCGCGTGTCATCCAGCAATCCAGGAAAGATCACCTGGTTCTGCATTTGGAGCCCGTCGATACTCTGGATAATATCGTCCGGCGGCGGGTCGCCGGCCACCACGATACGGCACCGCCTGCGTAATGCGTCTGGTAGTCCTGCCACCGCATATACCAGTTCGAGCCAGCCTTTTTCATAATCGGTGCCGCCGGTGCTGCCAAACACAATCAATTGCGGATCATCTGCACCCAGCAGGCTTTTGCGTGCCGCGCTTCGTTCAGCGCGGGAGGGTGGTGCAAAATGCTGCACGTCAACGCCGTGATGAATCACGTGTATCGGAAAGCACGAGTAGGCGCTGTCGGCGAACAATCCCGCCACGTAGTGGCTGACGGCAATGACGGCATCGGTGGCCAGCCAGGCGCGCAGCCGGTGTCCGATCGTATGCACCGAATGGTCGTTGTGTTTGGTAAGAACAATGCGCGGGCGTTGTCGCTGCGGCAACCCCAGGCAGGCCAGCATCACGTGCCGGTGATCCGCAGAGGCGTTGACGTGAATAATGTCAAACTGCTCCTGCCTGATCAATTGTCGCAACTGGCGTACTTCCGGAATCAGTTTGCCGATACGGGAATTGAAGGTCTGTTCCCTGACCGTCACGCCGTCCAGCGCGTGGGCATAGCGAAACAGTCTGCTGGTGCCGGGCGTGGCCAGCCAGCAGTCATGGTCGGCAAACTGCCGCAACAGGTTCAGAATATAGGTTACGTGCCCGCCGCCGTTGCGTTTATGGAAATTGGTAAAGAGGATTTTCATTCCATTTGCGACCGAATGCGTTCAATCCAGTAATGGGTAGAGGCGTCGTGCGGCGCCAGTGCTGCTGCGCCTTTCAATTCGGCGGTAATGTCGGTTGCCAGCACCTTGCCGTACTCCACCCCCCATTGATCGAATGGGTTCAGGCCCCACACCAGGCCCTGGACAAATACCTTGTGTTCATACAGGGCCAGCAGGGCTCCCAGCGAAAAAGGCGTCAGGCTGGGCATCATAATCAGGTTGGACGGCCGGCCGCCGGGGTGGACCTTGTGTTTTGCCAGCTCGCGGGCGGCTGCGTCCGGCATTCCCGTCTCTATGTTTTCGCGCAACGCCTGTTCATACGTCTTGCCGTTCATCAGCGCTTCGCGCTGGGCCAGGCAGTGGGCAAGCAACTGGATGTGGTGTTCTTTCCAGGCATGATCCTCGTGCTGGCAGGCGATGAAATCGACCGGCGCGCCGTCGCTACCCTGGTGCAGCCACTGGAAAAACGTATGCTGCGCATCGGTGCCCGGCATCCCCCAGACTGCCGGCCCGGTAGGCACGGTAATCGGTTGTCCATTGATATCGACCGATTTGCCCAGCGACTCCATTTCCAGTTGCTGGATATAGGGAATCAGGTTGGCCAGCCGGGAATCATAAGCCGAAATATTGAGCGAGCCATAATTCAGGATACTGCGATTGGCGATACCGGCCATGGCCAGTTGCACTGGCGCATTCTCTTGGATGGGCGTGGTCAGGAAGTGGTCGTCCATGGCCTTGGCGCCACTTTGCAGCCCGGCAACCACATCGGGCCCTACCGCCAGGCCCGCAGCGACACCCACGGCCGACCAGATGGAGAAACGCCCCCCCACCCAGTCCCAGAACCGGAATATCTGGCTTTGCTGCAGACCCCATTCCTGGGCCGCCTGTGGGTTGGCCGTTACTGCAATCACCTGGTTCAGCGGCTTGGCAATGCCTGCCGCCTGCATCCATTCAATAGCCCGGTTGGCATTCTCCAGGGTTTCGGCCGTTTTGAACGATTTTGTAGCCACGACGATCAGTGTTTCGCGCGGATCAAGGCCAGCAAGCCCCCCCTCGACCGCATGACCGTCGATATTGGCAACAAAACGGATATTACGCCACATGCCGGCATAGCCAAAGGCGCCCACGACCAGCCTTACGCCCCAGTCGCTGCCGCCAATGCCGATATGGACAATGTTGCGCCAGCGGCGCTCGCTGTCGCTGCGCCGAACGAACGCAAGCGCGCGCTTGCGTTCCTCGGCAACTTCTTCGACGGGACGGGGGGTGCGCAACTGAGTGTGCCAGGCTGCCCGGTTCTCTGTGGTATTGACTGGTTCGCCGTCAAACAGCGCCTGGCGGGCGCCGGTAAAGTTGCGGGCTTGGAGCAGGGCAGTGGTGGTTGTGAGTACATCCGGACTATAGGTTTGGGCAGTCAGGTCGATCAGCATGCCACCGGCCTCGATAAGCCGCGGGGCAGGGGCCGCACGAGGCGCAGCATTGATAGCCTTGACGTATGCGTGCCATTGCAGCATTTGTGTCAATGATTTGTGAGCGTCCGGTTCAGTATTCAAGTTGTTCCTGCCAAAAACAGTTCAGGGTTAAAGCTTGTCGAGCGATAGCGCCAAGTATACCGTAAGGAATAAATGCGAATGAGTCTTCTTTATGTTGGAAACGCCCTGAAATAAGGTGTTGTCGGCAATACAACGCCTTTTCAATACTTTAATTGCTCACAGGCGAAGTGTGACCTTTAAGCGGTAAACTAGCAGCTTTATCTTCCGATCCGTAGTGTAATGCATGTCGTGTATTACATGGATCAGTACCGAAACGTGAATGAACTAATTCCTGCCCGCCGGTTTGACCGTTTTTTTGAGCAACTCCTGTTCTCCAGGGTGTTTTCAATAGTAATCGGCTGGAGTCTGAGCGTTGCGTTGCCTTACGTGCTGATGTGGGGGCCGCGGGCGGTCTGGTCGCCCGATAACGGCCAGGTCACGGCAGCAGTTGTCACCACGCTTGCGCTGGTCCTGTCCAACGTGGCCGTCTTCCGCCTGCTGACCCGTTACCCGGGTGGACGCAATGCCGCCCTGGTCGCGCCTCAGGTTCTGGCGATCTATTTGATTCTGTCGCTGATCGTATTGCTCTTTCGCCTGGAAGTATCACGGTATCTGCTGTTTGCCAGCGGTATTGTGGCGTTGTTCTGGCTGCATATCGAATTTATGGTGCTGCAGCACCTTAAAAAGGTCAAGCTGGCGGTGATCGACATGGGGCGCGCTGCTGAACTGACCAGGATTCCGTTCATTGACACGCGTATTCTGAAGGCGCCGGATCTCCAGGAAATCCGTTATGACGGTGTGGTTGCCGATTTCGATGCCATTGACGGCACCTGGGAGCGCTTTCTGACGCGCTGTGTGCTCAAGGGCACGGCCGTCTATAACGCCAAGCATTTGCTGGAATCGCTCACAGGTCGGGTTTCGATCCGTAAAATGTCTGAGAACGACATCGGGTCGCTGTTGCCCAGCCGCAACTACGAACGCTTGAAGTTCCTGTTCGATATTTTCATTGTTCTGCTTACATTGCCGCTGGTGCTTATTGTATGCGCCGTCACCGCCGTGTGTATCAGGCTGGATGGTCCTGGCCCGATCTTGTATACCCAAACCCGCATTGGTCGCGGCAATCGGCCTTTTACCTTGTACAAGTTTCGCAGCATGGCCTGTACTGGTGACGAGACCGAGGCATTTGCGAGGGAAGATGATGGTCGCATTACCCGTGTGGGGCGTATTATCAGAATGCTGCGCATTGACGAATTGCCGCAGTATATCAATGTGATTCGTGGTGAAATGAGCCTGATCGGCCCGCGTCCGGAGCAACCCAGTTTTGTCGAACAGTTTGACGAGCTTATTCCGTTCTACAGTTATCGGCACGTGCTTAAGCCCGGCATCACCGGCTGGGCACAGGTTCGGTCCGGTTACGCGGCCGATGTCGATGAAACGCAGATCAAGATAGAACATGATTTTTATTACATTAAGAATGCCTCTATTGCCTTGGATATATATATTGTCTTTCTTACAGTTAAAACGGTTTTCACCGGAGCAGGGGCTCGATAATTACACATATTCTTTGCCACCACATAAATGATGATCCAAAGAGATAGCGGCACTCTACCTCGTGCGATCGTCATGTCTGATTAATATGTTTACAAATTTGATTGGCGTTAATAATGAAACCAGCCCTTGTATTTGTCAGGTCTTTTGTTCCCGATTTTGATGGGAAATTAAAAAAATATATGTCGGTGCTTAGCCAGGCAGGTATTTCCTATCATTTTGTAGGGTGGGCAAGAGCTGATATTTTGCCTGAGCAAAGTGCCCGTTTTTCCTACTTTAAGCGACGAGCGCCTTTGGGAAACGGATTGAAAAACATTTTCAACTTATTTCTATGGAATATTTATCTGTTCCAATGGCTGTTTAATAAGCGAAAAAATGTGGGATGCATACATGTTGTAGATTTTGATAGCGTCATTCCATGCTTTGTCTTCAGTCGACTTTTCAGGCGTCCGCTGATATTTGATATCTATGACAAATATTCATCCATGCGTAAGATGCCCCGCGCGTTGGCAACGCTCATCGACAAACTTGAGAACTATTGTATCAAGCGAGCAGATTTGTCTATTCTTGCTGATAGTTCCAGGTATGAACAACACGAGCTAAGCCCGGGGGCAAAAAATGTTATCGTTCTTGAGAATGTGCCTATAGCCGCTATTGAAAAAACGCTTTTTCATACGCCAGAGGCAAAGCGGTGGGATATTGGCTATTTTGGTGTCCTCGAGCCAGTACATAGAGGTTTGGAGGACTTACTGGAACTTGCTCTTCAATGTCCGGAAATCGGATTACACATTGCTGGATACGGTCCTTTGGATGCGTTTATTGCAACTAAGGCGGGGCCCAGTTCAAATATCCATTTCTATGGAGCACGTTCGTCTCAGGAAGGACTGGCAATAATGGGACAGATGGATATCATGACGGGCTTATACTATCGATCAGTACCTAATCATTTATACGCAGCTCCAAACAAATATTATGAGCATCTGATGCTTGGTGTTCCGTTGGTTACAACAGTAGGGACTCCGCCCGGGGAGAAAGTTACAAGGCTCAATACGGGATGGGCAGTGTCTGAAGGAGTTCAGGCATTACAACGCTGGTTGGATGGTTTGCAAGAAGCCGATGTAAACATAAAAGCCAAAATGGCAGCTCACGTATGGGAGACTACTTATTCAAAATATTACGATACCAACTACAGCGGCGTGTATTTAAATGCCGTGGCGAAATTGATGAACGGACGACGACATGCATAACTCGCTGATAAGCATCATTTTACCAGCCTACAATGCACAGGATTTTATAGCTTCAGCGATCGAATCAGTATTGGAACAAACTTACCCAAACTTGGAACTGATCGTGGTCGATGACGGTTCCACCGATCAGACCCGGTTGATTATTGAATCTTATAAGCAAAAAGATGAGCGACTCCTCGTTGTTAGCAATGAGCAGAATTCAGGCGTAGCTTATGCCCGAAATACAGGCCTCCGACACGCAAGAGGTGACTATATCGCCTTCATAGACAGTGACGACACCTGGAGAAAGGAAAAGCTGTTGGTACAGCATCGTTTTATGAATTCGTTATCGGTTCCTCTTTCTTATACCGCTTACGATCGGTATGAGAATGGTAGTTACCTTAATACTGTAGTTCCTCCTGAACATGCCGATTATGCATTGTTGCTGAACGGAAATTGTATCGGTTTGTCTACAGTCATGTTACAGCGTGGTTTAATTGACGATATAAGCTTCGTTAACACGGGCCATGAAGACTATATATTCTGGCTAGATATTTTTCGAAGAAAAAATATTGTCGCAAGATGCGTTTTACCGACATCCCAGCCTTGGGTCCGATATAACGTACATGATGGTTCGCTTTCCGCTAACAAGTTCAAAGCGCTACTTTGGCAGTGGCAAATTTATCGGAAAGTGTTGGGGCTCGGAGTGATTCAAAGTGCCTGTTACTTATTTCGGTATGCGATACAAGCCGTCAGAAAACGTATTTGAGCAATACGGTATGACCCTGCGTTTACCGAAGTGGAAGCGTTTTGATCTTACTTGCTGCTTTGTGAATAATTCGAGTTTTTGATCGCGCTTTCTTTGCATACATAAAATAACTTCAGAAAACTAGGATCTCCCAGAAATTTGAGTCTCCAGTCGCTCTATAAATGTGACAGTTCTGGGGGAGATATAAACGCGTCCAGACGCATACGCCGAATTCTAATGTTTAAATTTGTCTCCAAGAAATTATGTAGAGATCTAGCATTTTTCGGATTTGCAGGTACGGCCGGCTTTTTGGTGGATACAGTAATCCTGTACCTTCTGAAAGAACAGTTGGGGAGTTATTGGGCGCGTGCGATTTCATTTCTTTGTGCAGTTTTTGTGACTTGGCTGTTGAACCGAAATACGACCTTTCGCGACAATGCTCGAGATACCGGAGCTCTTTCCGAATTTCTTCATTATGCCGGCATCATGATGGCAGGGGGAGTGGTCAATTATGCGGCTTACGCTATATCGATAAGCTTGATTCCCAGCGTGTATGCTGAACCAATATTTGGAGTGATGATTGGCAGCTTAGCTGGTATGGGAGTCAATTTTCTTCAACTACGACTCATATTGTATCGACGAAAGGAATAGCAATTAATAATCGATGCCGCTTTTGATAGACAATAAATATTTT
>NZ_JBQEAU010000105.1:11457-16501 GCF_052108595.1 Advenella sp. | reverse complement strand
CTCTATGTGCCCGGCACCGTGGTCACGCCACACGTGCCGGTCAAGCATGTCAGTACGCGCCTGCTGGAAGTACTGGTTGGCTATTTTGTTGTGGGCGCCATCGGCTTTGCCATCGAGGCCAACTACGCGAACCCTTCAGTAAAAAACTGGGAGTTCTACGCCATTGCGGCGTGTCTGTACGTGGTGCTGGCTTACCCGGGCTTTGTCTGGCGCCATCTGATGAAGCATCCCGGGCGACATAAAACGGCCTGAAGGCAAGCTGGCTAGCAGACCGGATCCTGGCAGTGCGCGCACTGGCCGGGATTTTTTTATGGATACCGGCAATGCGATGTATAGGCCTGCGTTTATGTCCCTGGCGATGCGATGCCTATATCTACGTGTAGGCATTTGGCGTTGCTTGTATGTTTTCTGTGACGTCGCCCTGCGGTGCATCACAGCGCCACACCGCTATACTGCCACACTTTATTCCACCGTACTACACCGCACTGCATAGCAATGCACGGAAGCGTAAGCGGCGATCAAGCGGTCCTTCGCCTGTCTACTGCCCGAGTATTTGTCGGTACTGCCGTTCTGCGGCGCCCAGGGTGTTGAGCGTGCGCCAGCCCTGTTGCTCGCATTTCTTGTTGATGCACAGAAACAGCTCGGCGGTAGCCAATGCATCGGCCACTGCGTTGTGACGCCGATGGTTGTGTATCTGGAACAGGCGCATCCAGTCGTCCAGCGTTCTGTGATTCAAGGCTTGCTCGCGCAACAGGGCAGGGGCCAGATAGGCCAGGTCTATCCATTGTCTTTTTTTAAGATCGGTTTGTAGCCACATTTTCAGGCTTTTTTCGAGCATGGTCTGGTCAAAGGCGACGTGGAAGGCCAACAGGGGATCGGAGCCGATGTATTCAAGAAACTGCATGAGGGCCTCGGCCGGCTCAATGCCGTTGCGTTGTTTGCCACCGGCAATGCCATGGATCAGAATATTGCTTTTGCTGCTGATCTGCTCTTGCCGCAGAACAATATCGAAGGCATCGTCCAGCATGATGCGCCCGCGCTCGATGGCAACCGCGCCAATCGCGATCAAGGTATCTTTTTTTAGATTCAGGCCACTGGTTTCCACGTCCAGCACAACGATTCTGCTGTCGTGAACCGCCTGGGCACCAACGGGTTGCGGCAGCGCGCACCACGCCTCGAAGCGCGCTTGCAGCGAGGCAGGACGTGGATGTGAATTGCGCGAATGGAAAAAACCCCGCAAACTCATGTCTGTTGCCTCTTGACGGCTAATCGGTACGTCCCTGATGGCTGTGGCAGCGTCTTATAGTGCATATTTGACCGCCAGCATGCTTTGCAGGGACTTGGCCAGCCGGAAGGCTTCACGCAGGATCCGATTATCCAGGGCATTCAGCGTGCCAGGATCGATCTGGTTGGTGTAGGGCTGATTTTTTGCGGCTGCCTGATGATGTAATTGCATTCGTAATAACTGGATGTACAGGAATGCTTCGGCGTAGGCGTCGGCCTGTTCCTGTCGCAGTCCGGTTTTCGGTCCTGCTTCTTTGAGGCGCAGCACCGTATTGGTGTGGCTGCTGCCCGTCTGCAGCGCCAGTATGCGTGCGGCGTCAACAAAGAGCACAGCCGCCTGAGTCTTCAGATCCACGGTGTTATCCTGGCTGGTCACGAAATCACGGAACAGACCCAGTGGTGGTTTGCGTGACAGCGCAGTCTGGGTCAGAAAGCGCAGGAACAGCGGGTGTTGTGTTAGCGTCTGATTCAACCATTGGCGCAGTGACGTGGCCAGTTGCTCATTGCCATCAAGCGCACGAAAATCAAAGAAGATGGTCGAATGCATGATTGCCTGAGGATCGGGGCTGCTGATCCAGGCGCTGAAGCGGGCTCGCCATTCTTCGGTGCTCAGGCACCATTGCGGGTTCGACGCCATGATATTGCCTTTGCACAAGGGAAAGCCGCAGGTATCCAGCGCCTGATTGACCTCTTTTGCAAACGCCAGCAGGATAGGACGCGCCGCTTGGGCTTGCTGCGCATCGTTGGCGCTAAAGAGAATGCCGTTGTCCTGATCGGTATAGAGCATCTGCTCCATGCGACCTTCGGAGCCCAGCGACAGCCAGCAATAATCCAGGGTCTGCACCTGCGGGTGCCGTTCGCGCATCAAGCGGGAAAGCTGGCTTAGCGTCAGATCGTTCAAGGCCGAAATAATCTGCGTAATCTGCTCTACGGCGATACCCTGAGCCATCATATTGTCGCCCAGCTTGCGGATATCTTCGCAGCAGGCGGCTACATCTTGAACCGATTGGGCTGCCTGCAGGCGCAGATTGATTTGCCGCAGGCTGATTCGTTGCAGCGAGAACAGGTCCTTTTCCGATACCATCCCGCGTAGCCTGCCAGTGTCGGCATCGGCAACCACGATATGCCTGAATCCGCGCTTGGCCATGATGAGCGCGGCTTCGGAGGCAGGTGCGTCCGGCGGCAGCGAAACAGGCGCAGCCGTCATATAGCTGGCAAAGGGTGCATCCAGATCGGCCTGCGGCAGCGCCACCCGGGTAAGCAGGTCCTGCAACGTGAAAATGCCGACGGCCTGCTTATTGTCGTCTACCGCGATGATGGAACCCACCTGCTGTTCCTTCATGTGTTGCAAGACGTCGTGCAGAGGCAGGCTGGACGAACAGGTCACAGGTTCTCTTCGGATCAGTTGCTGCAGGGGCATGGTCAGCGCCGGGTGTTCAGCGCTGCTGCGGCTGTATTGCGCCTGGATAATCTGTTTGGAGTATTCAAGAAGCAGGGCGGTGCGCTGTTCGCAATAATCCCGGAAAACGGGCGATTCTGCGCGCAGTTGGGCAAAGCCTGCAAGGCTCAGTTCATAGACAAAGGTATCGGTCGCCGCGACAAACTGACTGCCAGGGGATCGACTGGCCAGGATCGCGCCCAGGGGGAAGCATTCGCCTTCGTGCAATTCGAACGTATTGCGATACTGACGGGCTGAACTGGCCAGCTGTTCGGTCTGGACAATACCCTGTTTGACGATATAGAAGGTTTCAGGTGGTGGCGCGTTGGCCGGGATAATGGTCTCGCCCTTGGCGAAGTAATTGATGGTCAGTCGGCACGCCAGTGCTTCCAGTACGTGCCCCTGCATGTTCTGAAAGGGTGAGAAGCGTTTGAGATGCTCAACAATGGCCTGATTCAACTGCATGATGTGTCCCTGGCATTGGGTTGTCGTCTGTCGGGCAGTATGCGATCCCGTCATGGGCAAGGTTATTTCAGGGTTATTTTATACCTGCTTGCGTCATTCAGAGATGAACAAGAATATTGACCAGGCGGTCAAAGGGATCGCGCACGTAAAAGCGGCGCACCCCCCAGGGCTCGGTCACCGGCCCGTATTCGGGTGTAATGGCTGCCGCCTCGCAACGTTGCAGGGCCTCATCCAGATCGTCAACTTCAATGGATAGATCGGGTACCGGGGCCCCTGATCCGCCTTCACTGGCGATACTCAGTTGTGTTTGCATGGTCTGGCCCGAACCGTAAGTGGCCAACCAGCCATGGTCCATCAGCAGGTCCAGGCCCAGGACGTCCTGATAAAACGCTTTGGCGGCAGCGACATTGGGACTTTGGATATTGGCGACAATACGTTTGACTTTCATGGATCCGGTTCCCTCTCAGCGGGAGTGCGTTGGCCACGGCTTGACGGCGTTGGCGACAAAGGGCTTGTGTGTCGGGTATTTAACAGTCCTTGCGCTGACCTGCGGCCGGACAGATGGACTGCTGCCCCTGTGGCCCGGTATTGGTTAATGGGGTCGTTCTGGCAGCGCTTCACCGTTGATTTCAATGATTTTAACTGATCTGGACGCAAGCGCATACAGTGCATATTGCACATTGGCGCTGGTCGGTTTGCGTGGTTGGTTTAGGCATAGGTTGTGGTTTCGGTCAGGTTGGCCTGTATATGTCGCCTTTTGCGGTGCTGGCTGCCGGGTCAGCGTTGCTTTGTCAGACTGCAGACTGTCGCGGCTGTGCTCGCCTGCGTCGGTGAAACGGCCAGGGCGGCAATGGGCAAGCGCGCAGCAAGAGTGGCTGAAGTCATGGTCTTGACGCGCTACGGATCGATTGTTAATCTGTTTCGCATCGTGACACGCTGAAGTTCAAACTGAAATGCAGCCGTGCAGGCGGGGTGCAGCTGAAGTACAAACTGAAGTGTACTATTGAACCGGGAGGAGCAATGATCGTGGCAAACGCTATCGTCGTCCAATACGCAAGGCCAGGTCGCAGGCGCCGCCTTGCCGCCGTAGTGCAATGACTCCCACCATCACTGCCTTTGCGCACTCTCCCGATGGCGGCAGGGGGCTGGCGCGTGATATGCGTGTGCGCTGGGCGCTTGAAGAAGCCGGGCAACCTTATTCTGTACGTTACCTGTCGTTTGCAGACTTGAAAGAGCCCGGGTATTATGCGCAGCATCCTTTCGGACAGATACCCAGTTATGAAGAAGGCGACCTGGTTCTGTTTGAGTCAGGCGCAATCGTGCTGCATATTGCCCAGCAGCATGCGCAACTGCTGCCGGAAGATCCCAATGCTCGGGCGCGTGGTATTGCCTGGATGTTTGCCGCGCTCAACTCCATCGAACCACCGATCTGGGAATGGACCATGGCCACTGTCCTGGAGTCCGACCAAAGCTGGTATGAGCAACGCCAGCATATTCTGCAGGAGCGGGTGCGGGCCCGGCTGGAACAATTCAGTCGCCGGCTTGGACAGGCTGATTGGATTGAAGACCAGTTCAGTGTCAGTGACCTGCTGGTGATAACGGTGCTGCGCATTTTGAAGGAATCGACCCTGTTGGCCGAATACCCGAACCTGTCCGCCTATGTGGCGCGAGGCGAGGCGCGACCTGCTTTCAAGCGGGCGTTCGCTGCGCAATTTGCTGCATTCACCGGGCAAGTGCCGGCCGATTAAAGCGTGCATGGTGTACTACACGCAGCGGTGCCGGTGGCCAAAAGGCGCGTGCCTGGCGGCTGTATGGCGTGCAGCGAGGGTTGATCAGCGTGTTGCCAAAGCGATTAGC
>NZ_JBQEAU010000105.1:0-11357 GCF_052108595.1 Advenella sp. | reverse complement strand
GCCCGGCCGGCAGTGAGGTGATATCTGCGACGTGATCTCAACGCCCTCATGTCAGCGACATGATATCAACCTCAATATCAGTACCTCGATACCAACGACCCCATATCAGCGGCGTTGTGCTGCCTGCACAGCCTCCTTGCTGTCAAACCAGTTCAGCACGGCATCCAGACCCGCGTAATTGATCTGAAATGCGGCTGCTTCCTGCAATACAGGTTTGGCGCGATAGGCCACAGAATAGGCAGCATGGGACAACATGTTCAGATCGTTTGAGCCATCGCCCATGGCAATGCACTGGGCCGGCGTGGCATTGAGCGACGCCGCCAGTGACTTGAGGTATGCGGCCTTGCGGTCACCGTCGACGATATCGCCCACGACCTGTCCGGTTAATTTGCCATTTTCCACTTGCAGAACGTTGGCGTGGGCACTAGCGAGGCCCAGGCGGGCTTGCAGTTTTTCCGTAAAGAAGGTAAAACCGCCAGAGACGACCATGACGTGGACACCGGCCGCCTGCATGGTGCGAATCAGTTTTTCGGCGCCCGTATTCAGTTGCAGGCGTTCATCGTAAACGCGCTGCAGATCAGCTTCGGCTACGCCCTTAAGAAGGGCAACGCGCCGGCGCAGGCTTTCACTGAAGTCCTTGATTTCGCCGCGCATGGCTGCCTCTGTGATGGCCGATACCTCTGCTTTTTTGCCTACCATGTCGGCAATTTCGTCAATGCATTCAATATTGATCAGGGTCGAGTCCATATCCATGGCCAACACTTTTATCTCATCCAGGGGGCGGATGGTCTGCAGTGCGGCCAGATCGACATGGCGGGTTTTGGCCCACTCCTGCAACTGGGGCAATGCCGTTTCATCAACGTCTTCCAGGCGCATGGCGCAGGCATTCAGTGGTGTAATGCGGTTGGCGCTGGCCAGCGCAGCGGCCTGTTCGATCAGATCATGGCGAATGCCGGGGGCTTGGAGTACGAGATGCATGTTAAGGAAAATCCGGATAAAAAAGAGTCAGGCCGCCAGCGTCTTGAGCAGCAGGCGAATGGTATCGATGCGGCGACTGATGTCGGGCATATTGTTCAGTTCAATACGTAATTTATCGGCCCCCGAAAAACGGATGTGCTTTTGTTTTTGCACCAGCTCAATCATTTTAAGTGGGTCGGCGCAGGTCTTGGGGCCAAAGACAAGCAGCGCCTGTTCATCGCTGATATCGACCTTGATGATGCCCAGCGCTTCAGCCAGGATGCGCAGACGGTGCGTTGCGATCAACATGCGCGCCGGGTCTGGCATTTTTCCAAAGCGGTCGGTGAGCTCTTCCTGGATGGCCAGCAAGTCATCTTCGGTCTTGGCGTGGGCCAGCTGCTTATACAGGGACAGGCGGGCATGGATGTCGGTACAGTAATCGGCCGGCAGCAGGGCAGACGTATGCAGTTTGACTTCGCAGACGGAATTGAACGGGGTCTCCAGATCCGGCTCTTCGCCGGCCTTGAGCGCACGCACGGCTTCGTTAAGCAGATCGCTGTACATCGTAAAGCCGATTTCGTTGATATTGCCCGATTGCGAGTCGCCCAATACTTCGCCCGTGCCCCGGATTTCCAGATCGTGCATGGACAGAAAGAAGCCCGAACCCAGTTCTTCCAGGGACTGAATGGCCTCCAGCCGCTTTTTGGCATTGCTGGTGATGGCGTCTTCGCCCGGCGTGAGCATATAGGCATAGGCCTGATGGTGCGAGCGGCCGACGCGCCCGCGCAGCTGATGCAGCTGCGCCAGGCCCAGCCGATCTGCTCGATGAATAATGATGGTATTGGCGCTGGGGACATCAATACCCGTTTCAATAATGGTGGTGCACAGCAGAATATTAAAGCGCTGCTGATAAAAGCCCTTCATGATTTCTTCGAGTTCACGTTCGGGCATCTGGCCATGGGCCACGGCAATGCGCGCTTCGGGCAGGAGCTCTTCCAGGCGCGCACGGCGGTTCTGAATGGTTTCCACTTCGTTGTGCAGGAAGTAAACCTGGCCGCCGCGTTTCAGTTCACGCAGGGCGGCTTCACGGATGGTGCCATTGTCTTCGCGGCGTACGAACGTTTTGATGGCCAGGCGCTTTTGCGGCGCAGTGGCAATTACGGAAAAGTCACGTATGCCTTCAAGGGACATGCCCAGTGTGCGCGGAATCGGCGTTGCGGTCAGCGTGAGAATGTCCACTTCGGCGCGCAACGCCTTGAGCGCCTCTTTCTGTCGCACGCCGAAGCGATGTTCTTCGTCAATGATGACCAGCCCCAGCCGCTTGAATTTGACTTCCTTGCCCAGCAGTTTATGCGTGCCGATGACAATGTCAACCGTACCGTCCTGCAGCCCGTCCAGCGACGCCTTAACTTCCTTGGTGCTGCGAAAGCGCGACAGTTCTGCCACGCGCACCGGCCAGTCGGCAAACCGGTCGGCGAAGGTCTGAGCATGTTGCTCGGCCAGCAGCGTGGTGGGGCACAGCAGTGCGACCTGCTTGCCATTGGCGACGCACAGAAAGGCCGCGCGCAGGGCGACTTCGGTCTTGCCGAAACCCACATCGCCGCATACCAGGCGATCCATCGGTTTGCCGGAGGTCATGTCGCCAATGACAGCATCAATGGCGGCCTGCTGGTCGACAGTTTCCTCAAATCCAAAGCCTTCGACAAAGGTCTGGTAGTCGGAAAAGGGCAGCTTGAAAGAAAAGCCTTCACGCGCTGCGCGCAGTGCATACAGGGCCAGCAGCTCGGCGGCTGCATCGCGGATTTGCTTGGCAGCCTTCTTGCGGGCCCGGTCCCATTGGCCGGATCCTAATTGATGCAGCGGCGCATGCTCAGGATCGGCGCCACTATAGCGGGAGATCACGTGCAGTTGCGAGACCGGAACGTATAGCGTGCTATTGCCTGAGTATTGCAGATGCAATAGTTCGATATCGCCTTCGCCCAGATCCATCGTGACCAGGCCATGGTAGCGCCCGATACCGTATTGCATATGAACGACCGGATCGCCCTCCCGCAACTCGGACAGGTCGCGCACCATGGCGTCAACGTTGCTGCTGCGTTCCTGTTTCTTGCGACGGCGCTGGGCGACCGATGCGGAACCGGGATACAGGTCGTTTTCGGTGACCAGGCACAGCTGTCGGTCGCGAATGATAAAACCGGTGTTCAGCGGCGCAATGGCAATGCCAAAATCAATATCGGAGGCGACAAAATCCTGGACGTTGTCAAAGGCTGCACTGGGCTCCAGCTGTTGTTCGCGCAGCAGTTGCAACAGCGTTTCACGGCGGCCGGCTGAATCGGCACAGAGCAGCAACCGCTGTTGGCCGCTCTTGAGCCAGGCGCGCAGGCGTGCAAAAGGATCATCGCTGCGTCTGAGCACGGCAATATCGGGGGCCGGCGCAAATTGTGCATTGGGGGAACTTTCGTCCAGGTGCAGTCGGGCGAAGGATTTCAGATGGACGAAAAACTGTTCTTCAGACAAAAACAGGAGCTCGGGCGCCAGCACGGGCCGTTCGCGATCGCTTTTGAGGAACCGGTAGCGACTTTGCGTGTCGTCGTGAAATTGCCGGATGGCCTCTTCGATCGTGCCGACGGTGACCGTGATGGTTTCGGGGCGCAGATAGTCAAACAGCGTTGCAGTATCGTCAAAGAACAGCGGTAGATAATACTCGATACCGGCAAAGGCAATGCCGTTGCCCATGTCTTTGTAGGGCATGGCGCGGGACGGATCGCCTTCGAACAGGTCGCGAAAGCGCGAGCGAAAATGATTGCGGGCGGTTTCGTCCATGGGAAACTCGCGGCCGGGCAGCAGTTCCACTTCATTGACCGGGTACAGGCTGCGCTGCGTGTCCATGTCAAAACTGCGAATGGATTCGATTTCGTCGTCAAACAGGTCAATGCGGTAGGGCAGCACTGAACCCATGGGAAACAAATCGATCAGCCCACCCCGGATACAGAATTCTCCGGGAGCGGCTACCTGCGAGACGTGTGCATAATTGGCCAGCATCAACTGGTCACGCAGGGCGGATTCGTCGAGTTTGTCACCCTTTTTGAATGAAAAGGAATAGGCTGCCAAAAATGCAGTGGGCGCCAGGCGATACAGGGCTGTTGTGACCGGCACCGCCAGAACGTCGACTTTGCCTTGCATGAGGGCCGACAGCGTTTTAAGCCTTTCTGAAATCAGATCCTGGTGTGGCGAAAAGCCATCGTAGGGTAGTGTCTCCCAGTCTGGAAACTGGCGTACCCGCAGCTTTGGGTCAAACAGCACAATTTCGTCATGCAGCCTTTGTGCCTGCAGGGGATCGGCGCAGAGCAGCACAAGCGGCCTGCCGGCGGCCCGGGCAAGTTCGGCCGACAGCCAGGCGTCACCCGAACCCGGCGGGCGTGGGTAGCTATAGCGTTGACCGGGTTTAAGCGTGGAAAGGAGCGGGGTGAGGGCAGTGTTTGACACAGAGGCGGAAGCAGGGAATCGAATCTGCTCATTTTATCAGATACCGGGGTGTCGCCGCCCGCCAGGACTGCAGTTCGCGGCGGGCGGGGCAATGGCCTGCTGCTGCTTGCCCCGGCCTGCGCTGACAGAAGCTGACCGGCGCTGCGCGAGCCACCGCATCGCCCGCTGCAATTTGGCTTGGCAGCGGGGCGGCGTGATATTATCTGATCTCTTGAATGATGCAATTGCCGCTTCAATGGCGGCGACCTCTATGACTGACAACATCTTTGCGATTATTCCCGCAGGCGGCGTGGGCAGTCGGGCCCTGACTGCCGGCCGGCAGATCCCCAAGCAGTATTGCACGATCAACGGCGTGGCGATGCTCCAACTGGCCGCCGATGCCCTGCGCGCAGACGCCCGGGTTGCTACTGTCCATATCGGGGTCACGGCTGAGGACACCTGGATTGATACACTGAACCTGGGCAGCAATGTCTACGTTCATCGCACTGCCGGCGCTACGCGGGCGCACACCGTAAGCAGCACGCTGCAGGCTGTTCTGGATGGTGACGATCGCGATGGCTGGGCGCTGGTGCACGATGCGGCAAGGCCGGGGTTACGGGCCGATACGCTCACGGCATTGATTGATACCTGCCTGAGTCAAAACAAGGGCGGGTTGCTGGCAGTGCCTGTGCCCGATACCGTCAAACGCGCAACCGTGGATGAACAACAGCAGGTGTGTGTGGCGCAGACCATTCCGCGTGAAGGCTTGTGGCTGGCGCAGACGCCGCAGCTTTTTCCTGCACGTGCCCTGCTGGACGCGCTGAATGCTGCGATCGACCAAGGGCTGGATATTACCGACGAAGCCTCGGCCATGGAAGCGGCGGGCATCCATCCCCTGCTGGTGCGTGGTTCGGCAGAAAATATGAAAGTGACCTGGCCTGCAGATTTTGCCATGGTGCAACGGTGGTTGGCATTCGCTGGAGCGGCGTCGGGGCAGGCGACAGGATAAAGTACGGTTGAACGGTTGATCTGCTACGCGGCATGGATGCCAAATGAAGTTAAAGAAATGATGTTGACGCAATGATATGGAGAGTGCTGTATGACAATTGGCTTGCGGGTTGGGCAGGGGTTTGATGTCCATGCGTTACAGGAGGGGCGGCCCCTGATATTGGGGGGCGTTACCATTGCCCACACCCATGGTCTGCTGGGACACTCGGACGCCGATGCGCTGTTGCATGCGATTACCGATGCTATCCTGGGTGCGGCAGCGCTGGGCGATATCGGCCGTTTGTTCCCTGATACCGATCCGGCATTCAAAGGCAGTGACAGCCGAGTATTGCTGCGCGAGGCGTACCGTCGTGTCTGCGAAGCCGGCTGGCAGGTCGTGAACGTGGACGCCACCATTCATGCCCAGGCGCCGAAAATCATGCCCTATGCGCCGGCCATGGTAAGCAATATTGCCGCTGATCTGGCGCTGGACCCCGCCTGTGTGAATGTCAAGGGTAAAACGAACGAGCACTTGGGGTATCTAGGGCGCAAAGAGGGCATTGCGGCCACGGCTATCGCCCTGCTGGCCAGACAATAAGATGCCCAGCGGACGGCAGCACGCACGAAGCGCTGGCTGAGGCGTGCTCACCAAACAAAAAAATGCCGCGACATAGGGTCACGGTATGACATTATTTGAGAGGCAGACTGATTTATTTGCCTTCGGCTGTCAGGGCCAGCGCGGCGGCGTTGACTACAGCGGCGATACGTCCGGCATCGCGCAACTGCTCAATCGTGAAGCCCGCTTTTTTCAGATTGTCAAAATGCGATTTAACGCAAAAGTGGCATTTGCCGACAATCGAGGCCGCCAGGGCAAACAGTTCAAAGCGTTCATGCTCAATGCCCCCATGCGAGGAATAGGCATTCATGCGCAATAGCGGTGGCAGGGTTTTGAGTTGACTGTCGTCAGTCATTTCGACATAGGGATACCAGATGTTGTTCATTCCCATCAGGGCCGCAGCGGTCAGAACACCATTGACATCTTCTGGCGACAAACCAGACTTGAACTGTTCGATCAGAAACGGATTCTTCGCAGCATAGGCGGCTGCCAGGGCCACACCAACCGCATCGGCCGGTTTCAGGGAGGAGCGGGCAATGGTGCCATCCAGATTCAGGCGGATATCTTTGGCCCAATCGGGAATTTCATTTTTTATCGTAGTTAAAAATTGCATAGTTTTTTCCTATTAAAAAGAGGAGGAAAAACCCGGCGAACCGGGTTTGATGCAAATTACAGTGTATCGCCACCGGCAACGCGGTTGCATGGGCACAGTTCATCTGTTTGCAAGCCGTCCAGAATTCGCAGAACTTCTTCTGGATTGCGTCCCACGTTCAGGTTATTGACTGAAACGTGCTGGATGACGTTGTCCGGGTCAACAATGAATGTGGCGCGCAGGGCAACGCCCTCATTGCGTTCACGCACACCCAGCTGATCGATCAGCGAACCGGTAGAGTCGGCAAATGAGTAGTGACCCAATTTGTTCAGATCAGGGTGCTCACGGCGCCATGCCAGTTTGCAGAATTCGTTGTCGACAGAGCCGCCCATCAGTACAGCGTCACGGTCTTCGAAGTCTTTGGCCAGGTTGTTAAAGCCAACGATCTCGGTAGGACACACGAATGTGAAATCTTTTGGATAGAAGTAGATCACTTTCCATTTTCCGGGGAAAGAAGATTCTGTGATGTCTTCGAATGCAGAAACGCCGTTTTCTTCATGGTTGTTGAAACCAGGTTTGACACCGACGACTTTGAACGATTCGAGCTTTTCACCAACTGTTTTCATAACTGTTCCTCATAAGAAGTTGAACAACCGCCCGGTGGTACCGGGCCTGCTTATTGGCCGCGCCGCAAGGCATGGCAAGGGAGCGAGCGGTTTGCCACGATGGCCGACGCCCACTTCCCAATATAAGTTTTAATGTTATTTTACACTATCAATACTAGCTGTCTAATTGATAATTTCTATCTCGAGCTTTAGGGATTTCTATGTGTCCGATCAGTCCGGTTGGCTGGTTCGGCAGCAGTTTCAAGGTGCCACCCACGTGCTGCAGCAGTCGTTCGACAATAGACAGGCCCAGGCCGGCGCCCGATACGCCAGTGCGTGCGGCTTCGCCCCGGGAAAAGGGACGCAGCAGCCTCTCGGTATCCTTTGCATTGATGCCCGCTCCATTGTCGCAGACATCGATTTCGATCATGCCACCTTTCTCGCGGGTCCGCACCAGGATGTGTGATTGGCCGTCAGCGACGGAGCGACCGTAGCGGCGACTGTTTTCAATCAGATTACTGACAATTCGCTTCAGATTGAGTTCCCCGATCCGGGCGTACAGATTCGGCTGGATCATAGTGTGCAGCGTGCCACCCAGCGATTCCGTATGCGCTTTTTCCCTGTCGGTGATGTCTCGCAAAATGGAAGATACATTGACGGCTTTGTCCGGGAGCACCCCGGCCGGACGGGCATACTCCATCAACTGGCCGATACTGTGATCAATCTGTCCAAGGTCTTCATCGATGGCGCTGCGGGTTTCATCACTGACATTGCTCAGTTCGATCTCCAGGCGCATGCGCGCCAGAGGAGTGCGCAGATCATGAGAAATGCCGGCCAGCATCAATTCCCGGTCGGCTTCGGTCTGGCGAATATCGCGGGCCATGCGGTTAAAGGCATTATTGAGCTCACGGATCTCCAGTGGTCCCTGGTCGTCCGGCAAGGGGGCCGGGTTTTCGCCCCGCGCTACCTGCTGGGCGGCCTTGGCCAACCGTGATAATGGCGTATTGACAAACCGGACGCTGATCGCAGCGCCGATCAGCGCTAGCAGCAGGGCGATCACGCCCCAGCCGATCCATTCGCGCATTTGCGGCAGATTATCTGTGGAAGATTTGAGCAGCAGCCAGTACAGTTCGTCGCCTACATTGAAACTGATCCAGATGCCTGGCTCGCCATTCATGCTGGACGCGATCTTGGTCTCCGTCTGGGTATCGGAGCGCTGGATCTTATCTGCGAAAATGCGCCAGAACGTGGTATCTGGCAACGGCTGCAATACATCGTCCAATTGTCGGGGAAAGACCTGGATATCCCCGGTGGTGGCCAGATCGATAACCAGTGCATTGCGATCATTGGGCGGGACGTAGGCAAGCGACTTGCGGGTGATTTTGAGTGCCGTAATACCGCGCTCGGCCATTTGCGCGGCGCGCGGCTCTTCCTGCATGTTGAAAAATACGATCAGCCAGCACGTCAGACTGACGGCCAGCAATGCTGCCAGCAGGAAAAAAGACCGGCTGAACAAGCTCAGCCGGATTTTTGATGCGAAATTCTGCAGTTGAGGAAACTGAACCGGAGCAGCGGCCATGGCGGCGCCGTCTTTTAGTTACCGCCGTCCGGAACGAAGACGTAACCCAATCCCCAAACGGTTTGAATAAACACCGGTTTGGCCGGATTCGGCTCTATCAGCTTGCGCAGGCGGGAAATCTGGACGTCAAGACTACGATCGAAAGCTTCATATTCGCGGCCACGGGCCAGCTCCATCAGTTTGTCGCGTGACAGCGGCACCTTGGGGTGGCGGGCAAATACTTTGAGCACCGAGAATTCACCCGTGGTGATGGCAACAACTTCTTCGCCGCGGGACAGCGTGCGCGTGGACAGATTCAGGGTGTAGGGCCCGAAAGCAATCGATTCGTTTTCCTGGCTGGGTGCGCCGGGGTGTTCTTCGGAACCGCGGCGGCGCAAAATGGCATTAACCCGCGCGAGCAGTTCACGAGGATTGAACGGTTTGGACAGATAATCGTCGGCACCCATCTCCAGGCCTAGAATACGGTCGATTTCTTCGGCCTTGGCAGTCAGCATGATGATAGGGGTATTATCATTGGCGCCGCGAAGCCGGCGACAGATGGACAGACCATCTTCCCCTGGCAGCATCAGATCCAATACCAGCAGGTCGAAATGTTCGCGCTGCCAGAGCTTGGTCATTTCCTTCCCGTCTTCGGCTACGAACACATTGAATCCCTGTTCAGTCAGATAACGGCGCAGCAGGTCGCGAAGGCGTGGGTCATCATCGACTACCAGAATTTTGCGTGGAGGTGTTGACGAGGCAGTTTGTGGTGTATTCATACTAATTGGTTAAGAGCTTCCGAGAGAAGTGACAGGGCTATTTGAGCACATGTTACAGTTTCTGCTGTCGCACATGGCTGAATTTTCACCATCAGTTACACTAAAAATATTTCTCCGGATTTGTGTTGATGGTGCGATACAAATAGACACATTTCGCTGCAAAATGCAAGCAAAAACGTTATGCCGATGGTTTTGTGCTTATAACAAAAAACGGGCGGAACGTGCAAATAGGTACTACTGTTCATTTTAGCGCAAATCGTCCCGGGCAAAACCGGCTTCCTGTTTATAATTGCGGGATCATTTGCCCGAACGTTGGTCACCCATCGCCGCTCGTTCGCGGGGCAATCGGCCGCTGGCCTTGGGGTTCGCGGCTGTTAACACCTTTTTTTGAATAAGCGCAGTTTATGAATGTCAATCTGATCTCCCTGGAAAGCTCGGCCACCTGTTCGTCAGCGGCACTGCTGCGGTTCGAGGGCGGTCAGTCTCAGACCACCGAGCAGGTCAGCAATCAGGCTAACGGCCATGCCGAACAATTATTGCCGATGCTTGATCACCTGCTCAATTCGGCAGGGCTTGACCGGATAGATATCAGCGGCATCGTTTTCGGACAGGGACCTGGCGGGTTTACCGGCCTGCGTATTGCAGCAGGCATGGCGCAAGGCCTGGGTTTGGGGCTGGACATCCCGGTGTTTCCGGTATCATCGCTGCTAGCCGTTGCCGAGGCCGTAAGGCCGGTCGCGCCTTCAACGATGATTGTCAGCCTGCTGGATGCCCGTATGCAAGAGGTCTTTCTGGCCTGTTTCAGGGAAACCGGCGATGGCGAACTTGTTCAGGTGCAAGCGCCGTGCCTGATTGCTGCAGAACAGGTTCCGCTCTGGTTAAGTGGGGTCAGTGTTGCTGGCGGTACAAATGAAGCCGCGCCGGTCGTGAATGGGCCGCTGGCAGAGCGCGAGCGCGACATGGACGGACAGCCTCCTGTTATATTGGTTGGCTCTGGCGTACATGTATGTTCAGGACTGGCCCATTTGACCGGCATCAAGCTGATACCGGATGCTGAACCGCGTGCTGCGATCATGGCCCGTATTGGTCTGCGCGCCTGGCTCGCAGGTCGATTTATCGCGGCCGATCAGGCGGCGCCGCTGTATGTGCGCGACAAAGTTGCATTTACTATCAAGGAAAGGGGGCAGGGTCAAGGGGGTAATCCGCGTGCTGTTCCGCTATCGGCTGAGCAGATCACGCCAGGCGGCGAAGCGGCAGTATCGCCCGAAAGCCAAGCGCGCAGTCGGGTGATCAGGGCATTGCAGCAGGCGCATACGATCCGGCGCATGACGCAGCAGGATATTGATGCGGTCGTGGAAATCGAACGCCGTGTACAGTCTCATCCCTGGACCGAGGGTAACTTTTTTGATGCGCTAAAAGCGGGTTACGAGGCCTGGGTGGTGTGCCATGGTGACGAGATAGTGGGGTTTTCCTTGCAATTGATGGCGCCCGACGTGGCGCATCTGCTGCTCATTGGCGTTGCGCCCGACTGGCAGAGCAAGGGGATTGGCGCCGGTTTGCTTGCCTGGAGTGAAGAGCGCCTGCTGTTGCAACAGCTGGAGAGCCAGGTACTGGAAGTGCGTCCGTCCAATGCGGGGGCGATCGCATTCTATCACCGCTGGGGTTATGAGCAGATCGGCGTGCGCAAGGGCTACTATCCGGACGGGCGAGGTCATAGCGAAGATGCCTGGGTCCTGCAGAAAGCCGTGGTATCCTGATGGCTATGGAATCTTCTTCAGTTTCTGCCGGCGCCCAGCCC
>NZ_JBQEAU010000104.1:9390-16603 GCF_052108595.1 Advenella sp. | reverse complement strand
AGAAGCGACGAGGCGACGTGCAATTGCAAATGAAATATGTCGGTTCGAAATGAAAGCTGTACATAAATCAATATATGGAGACAACAATGAGTGACAAGAAAGGATTGCGCAGGGTCGTAGCTGCCTCGCTGGTAGGTGCGACGATTGAATGGTACGACTTTTTTCTATATGGCGTGATCGCCGGCCTGGTGTTCAACCAACTGTATTTTCCGGGTGAAGATCCGTATATCGGGACGCTGCTGGCGTATGCCACATTTGCGGTAGGCTTTCTGGCGCGGCCGCTGGGCGGGATCATTTTCGGTCATCTTGGCGACAAGGTCGGGCGCAAAAGCGCATTGATTATGACGCTGATGATCATGGGTGTGTCCACCGTGGCCATCGGGCTGATTCCTTCGTACGACAGTATTGGTATCTGGGCGCCCGCATTGCTGTTGTTCTTCCGCGTATTGCAGGGTATAGGCCTGGGGGGCGAATGGGGTGGCGCCGTACTCATGACCTATGAGTATGCGCCGCCAGAGAAAAAAGGACTTTATGCGTCCCTGCCGCAAATCGGTCTTTCTCTGGGGTTGTGTCTGGCCTCGGGTGTGGTCGCGCTGCTGTCGTCGTTGCTGACCGATGCGCAGTTCCTGAGCTGGGGCTGGCGAATCGCCTTTCTGTTGTCGTCGCTGCTGGTTTTCGTAGGCATGTACATCCGGCTGGCCGTCAAGGAGAGCCCGGAGTTTGAGCAGATCAAGGCTAAAAATGCGGAAAGCAAGATTCCGTTTGTGGATATGATCAAGAACTATCCAATGAACATTCTCAAGGGCATGGGTGCGCGCTATATTGACGGTGTGTTTTTTAATATTTTCGGCGTCTTCATTATCAGTTATCTGACCAAAAACCTGCAGATGTCGCGTACTGACGCGCTGACCGGCGTGATGATTGCCGCGATTGTGATGTGCGCTTTCATTCCTTATTTTGGGGCCATGTCCGACCGGCTGGGACGTACCCGTACTTATTTCTGGGGATCTCTGATTACCGGTTTTTCCGCTATTCCGGCATTCTGGCTCATGACAACCTTTTCGGACAACGTATTTGTCGTCTGGCTCTCGATTGTGATTCCTTTCGGCATCCTGTATGCCATGGTGTACGGTCCGGAAGCGGCTTTGTTCTGCGAATTGTTTGACACGCGGGTGAGGTACACGGGTATTTCATTTGTGTATCAGTTTTCCGGCATCTTTGCTTCGGGTATTACACCGCTAATAGCCACTGCACTATTGCGCGAGAATAACGGTCAGCCTTGGCTGGTGGTGGCCTATACTGTCATCGTAGGCATTATCTCCGCCGTCAGTGCGGCGTCCATCAAAACAGTCAGAAAAGACCGCAAGAGCGTCGAGGCGCGCTCCGCAGTTGCTGCTGGCGCGGCTGCACGCTAATCGGTGATTTTCATACTGCAGGCCCGCAGACTGGCAAAACTGCCCGCCTGCGGGCTTCAAATGCAATTGTGCGATGCATCATTAAATGGCCAGTCAGGGCTATTTCAATTGTGATGTGGTTATGTGCAACTGCGGAAAATGACATTCGCAAACGTTGTTGCTGTTATGCATGCTGCGTGCTGTCCGGAACGTAACACAGGCAACAAGTTGAAACGCCGAAAGGAGAAAGCATACACATAATCGTCATGCGGTATTAGAATGAGGCATTATTCCGGACTGTTTTGCTTGCCTGCGCACTGGCGGGCCCGGTCCGGCGCCATACGACATCGTTTCAACAGACGCCTTCAAAGGAGGCGTTTTTGCATTTGCCAGAATACGGAGACCTAAACCCTATGAATGCAGCTCGTCCCGAACCTTCAATTCAAATCAATGCGCCCGAATGGGTGCAGCACGCAGGCCTGAAAGCCTGGGTGGCGCAAATCGCCGCGCTGACCCAACCCGATCGTATCGAATGGTGCGATGGTTCCCAGGAAGAATATGACCGCCTGTGTGCGCTGATGGTTCAATCTGGTACCCTGCGCAAACTGAACCCTCAGAAGCGTCCCAACTCTTATCTGGCCTGGTCTGATCCGGATGACGTGGCGCGCGTGGAAGACCGCACCTATATCTGCTCCGAAAAGGAAGAAGACGCCGGTCCTACCAACAATTGGAAAGCACCTGCGCAAATGCGCGATACGCTTGACGGCCTGTTCGATGGCTGTATGCGTGGCCGTACCATGTATGTGATTCCGTTTTCCATGGGGCCGCTGGGCTCGCCCATTGCCCACATTGGCGTCGAGTTGTCCGATTCTCCCTATGTGGCTGTCAATATGCGGCTAATGACCCGAATGGGGCGCAAGGTGTACGATATTCTGGGCAGCGATGGCGAGTTCGTCCCTTGCGTGCATTCGGTTGGCAGCCCGCTAGCACCCAACCAGGCCGATGTATCCTGGCCCTGCAACAAGACCAAATATATCGTGCATTATCCCGAGACCCGTGAAATCTGGTCTTATGGTTCCGGCTACGGCGGCAATGCGTTGCTGGGCAAGAAATGTTTTGCCTTGCGCATTGCCTCGAACATGGGACGTGACGAAGGCTGGATGGCCGAGCATATGTTGATTCTGGGTGTCACCTCGCCCGAAGGAAAAAAAATGCACGTCGCTGCCGCGTTCCCTTCGGCCTGCGGTAAAACCAATTTCTCGATGATGATTCCGCCGGATTCGCTGCCAGGCTGGAAAATCACAACGGTGGGCGACGATATTGCCTGGATCAAACCTGGTGCAGACGGTCGTCTTTACGCGATCAATCCTGAAGCCGGCTATTTTGGCGTTGCACCTGGCACCAACGAGAAAACCAACTTCAACTGCATGGCCTCGCTGCGGGAAAACGTGTTGTTTACCAATGTCGCGCTCACTGATGATGGCGATGTGTGGTGGGAAGGCATGGGCCCCGCGCCCGCGCACCTCATTGACTGGCAGGGCAAGGACTGGACCCCCGACTCGGGACGCAAGGCCGCCCATCCCAATGCCCGGTTTACCGTAGCGGCAACCCAGAATCCGGTGATCGATCCCGAATGGGACAATCCGGCAGGGGTGGCGATTGACGCTTTCTTGTTTGGCGGTCGCCGATCCGACACCGTGCCGCTGGTGACCGAGGCGCGTAACTGGGTAGAGGGCGTCTATATGGCTGCCACGATGGGCTCAGAAACCACTGCCGCTGCGGCGGGTACACAGGGCGTGGTGCGTCGCGACCCGTTCGCCATGTTGCCGTTTTGCGGTTACAACATGAGTTCCTACTTCCAGCACTGGCTCAATCTGGGTCGCACGCTCGAGCAGTCTGGCGCAACGTTGCCTCATATTTTCTGCGTGAACTGGTTCCAGACCGACGATAACGGCAAGTTCATCTGGCCTGGCTTTGGCGAGAACATGCGTGTGCTCAAGTGGATGCTGGAACGCATCGACGGCACGGCCCAGGGAGAGGAAAATCTGTTCGGCGTATCGCCGCGTTTTGAAGATATTACCTGGGATGGCCTGTCGTTTGACGCTGCGCAGTTCAAGCGCATTACCACCATTGAGCAGGAACAATGGCGCCGTGAACTGGGTCTGCATGAGGAACTGTTCAACAAACTTCAACAGCGATTGCCCGCGGAGTTGTCACAGATTCGCGAGCGACTGGACAGCCACCTCGCCTGATCGTCAGTGCGGCTGGGCTGCCACAATGGGCCGTCCTGCCAATCCGCGCCCGCCATGCATCAGTGCACGAGCGGGCACGCGAGCGCCTTTGACTGCGGTGGCTGGATGCCGGCTTGCCGGTCACATCTCGAGCCTGCAATACATAGAAAGATGAATGACCTACAGAAAAGAAGGTTACCTTTGTAGTTTTCCTTTTGATCTGCTACCATGGCACTATGGATATTAAACCGTTGAGCCCCGAACAGGCGCGGGTATCAGAACTGGCTGCAGAATTGCGCATTCTGATTTCCTCGTTCACACGCAAGCTGCGTGCCCAGGCCAGCGCAGGGGATTTCACCCCTTCGCAGCGTTCGGTATTGTTGCGACTGGAGCGCGACGGGCCTACAACAGTGACCGCCTTGGCGCGCGCCGAAGGTGTCCGGCCGCAATCGATGGGAGCAACGGTATCTGGTCTGGAAGCTGCAGGCCATATCAAGGGTACGCCCGATCCGGCCGATGGTCGCCAGACCATTCTTTCACTGACACCGCGGTTTCTCACGATGATCCAGGCCAGTCGCGCCGCCAGGGAAGACTGGCTGGTGCGGGAAATTTATGCCTGCTACAACACAAAAGAACAGGAATCGCTGGCAAAAGCCATAGAGCTGCTTAAGCGACTCGTCAATCACTGACCGCACAGCGGCAGCATTTACGCGCAGCACCATCGCCGACGACCTCGCGTCGCCTGTCGTGCCTACTTGAGGGGGACGACAGCGCCCCCGTCTCGTCAACCTTCTGAACCATTTTTCGGCATAGCCAGAGGACGTTGTGGGTACCATCAAAAGCGGCACATTCAGATCTCTTGCCATTCGGAATTATCGAATCTGGGCGGGGGGCGCCATTGTGTCCAACGTTGGTACATGGATGCAGCGTACCGCACAAGACTGGCTGGTGCTTACTTACCTGACCCAAAATAATGCCACGGCTGTGGGTATTGTGATGGCGCTGCAGTTTGGTCCGCAGATTTTTCTTCTGCCTGTTACCGGCCTTGCAGCCGATTACCTGGATCGGCGCAAGTTGTTGATTGCGACCCAGGCAGCCATGGGCATGCTGGCGCTCGGCTTGGGGTTGTTGACGCTGACCGGGCTGGTGCAATTATGGCATGTGTATATCTTTGCGCTTTTGCTGGGCTGCGTCACGGCTTTTGACGGCCCGGCACGCCAGACCTTCGTGTCCGAACTGGTTGGGGAGACCGATCTACCCAATGCAGTCGCTCTGAATTCGGCTTCGTTCAATGCCGCTCGCATGATTGGCCCAGCTGTTGCCGGTTTGCTTATCGCCGGCGTGGGTACCGGTTGGGTATTCCTGATCAACGCCATCACGTATCTGGCTGTGATTGCCTCGCTGTTTCGCCTTAAAGAGCAGGATCTTAATCGGGCCAAGCGGGCACCGCGTACTGCGGGTAGTCTGGTCCAGGGGTTTCGTTATGTGTGGGGCCGGCCGGATCTCAAAGCGCTGTTCATGATGCTGTTTCTGATCGGTACCTTCGGATTTAATTTTCCCATTTATATCTCGACCATGTCTGTGACCATTTTCCAGGTTGGCGCCAACGAATACGGTCTGCTGTCGTCGACCATGGCCATCGGGTCGGTCTGTGGTGCGTTGCTGGCAGCGCGCCGAACGCGCCCGAGAATTGCATATGTGTTGACCGGTGCGGGTATCTTCGGTTTCGGTTGTGTGTTGGCTGCCGTCTCGCCCAATTATTGGGTCTTTGGCGTGGTGCTTGTGGTGCTGGGGGTTGCCGCTCAGACTTTTAATACAACCGTGAATAGTACCGTGCAAATGTCCACCGATGCAGCCATGCGTGGGCGGGTGATGGCGATTTACATGGCTATTGCGTTGGGAGGCACGCTCATTGGAGCACCCATCGTAGGTTGGGTTGCCGATGCGTTTGGCCCCCGCTGGTCGCTGGGCGTTGCGGCAGCGGCAGGCATACTGGCCATGCTGGTGGGGCTGCGGTATATGTTCAAGTACCGAGCCCTAGCCGTAAAGCTGGTGCAGTATCGCGTGCAGTTCAGTCTGGATGGCCATGAAGTTCACTTGCGCGAACAACGCCGGCGCCAGGCCCGTATTCAGGCCAAGTAGCCGGACAGGGCCAGTGCGCTCAGGTACAGGGCAAGAGTAAATACCACATGGTTGACGATGGTACGCAGGCGCATGCGTAGCGGATCAGGCGTTTTACGGGCGGCCACACCCAGACCCAGGCCCGGCTGCATCAGGAACCAGGCGGCGCAAGTTGCCAGCACCAGGCCAATCAGCAACGGAGCAAACAGGGTCGGGTAGCTGACATTTTGGAAGAACCAGATCGTCACGACCAGGATGCCGTACACAATACCAACCACGTAATGGGCTATCCAACCGATAGCCAGTTCGCCGCGAACAGGCAAGGCGTCTGCAATATTGTCATGCCGGTAGACGCCATTTTTCATATGGGCAAACCAGCGTCCGGCCAGCGCCCAGTTGGCCGGGGCCGCATCGTAAGCACGTTTTGCCACAAGGGCCCAGATGTCCAGGACAAGGGTTGCGGCAATGCCGATAATGATGCCGTGTAGAAAGAGCGTGAATATGCTGTACATGGAATGGTTGCCGTCGTCAAATAAGAATAAGAGTAAGAAGGAATGGTCAGAGGGTTTTGGCGCGCACCAGGCCGCGTGGGACCGGTGCTGGCTCGAACTTGTGCCTGGCGTGCTTATTGCAGGGCGACGGCGTCAAAACTGGCCACAATATTGCCGCTGGCGTCCAGCATATCCAGATGCTCTGCGCTGATTTTATAGCGTGCGACCGTCAGCAGGGCATTGAGAAATGCGGTTTCCACTTCCATCCCTTGCGGGCAGGCCATCATGGTGCCGGCCACCTGTTTCAGCTTCAATTGATCGCCTTTCTCTTCGAATCCACCCATCATATGATTGCAGCCACTGCTCCCGGAGAGCCGGTCGTCGCTGGCCGAAAACACGATATGCGCTTCACGTTGCTGATCGTGCGCAGTCACGGCCTTGCCATGCAGGGAGACCAGCTTCCAGTAGGTATTGCGCAAGGGGCTGTCGGGCTTGGCTGCTGCCTTGGCCGGATCCTGGCTTGCCACAGGCGCATCGGACGAGGCTGCTGGCGACCCCACGTGTTCCGGTGCGCCTTTTCTCATCAAAATCATGATCGGCTTGCTGTCTGCCTGGGGCAGTGTAACCTGTGCGGCACCGGAAAAAATGACACGGTCCTGCGCTGATAGAGCCGTGCTGACACGATATTGCTGTCCGGGCTGGATAGTGGCGTCGTAGATAATTTCAAACTTAAACGGTGTCTGGCCGGCAGGGTTCAGGGCCGCGTGACCTACCACGGGTCCCGGTGTGCCGTCGGGCTTTATTTGCTGCAGACTTGCTTCGAATATCGCATCGGCTGGCGCGGCAATACGTTCGCGATAGATTGCCGTACCCTGGAGCGTTGCCGCCTGTGCATATGAACCGATCACACATGTCATAGCCAGCAAGGGTCGAAGAAAAGCCTGAATCATGATTCTGTCCTTGTGAGTCAATTGGG
>NZ_JBQEAU010000104.1:0-9290 GCF_052108595.1 Advenella sp. | reverse complement strand
CCGGAGTGTGTACCGTGATGCGACAGGGCGGCGCACGACGCCAGCCATTGGGGCGGTTTCCAAGGGTTTGTACTAATATGGGGCGTTTCTTACCCAATTACCTGCAGATTGATGCGGGCGGCTACCGTAAAAACCTGGCACGCAATTTGCTGTATATCCAGTGAGAGGTTTCGACAGGATATTTTCTTTTCTCGCCGCAACAGCTCGAATCTGTGTATTTTTCTTGTAAAGGGGTATTACTATGCACCGCCATCATTTCTACAGCGATATGTTCGATTCTGTCCTGGACAAAATCTGCTACGCAGTCACCCTGCTGGGAACCATGAAGAGCGGCCAAAGGGAAACTTACTGGGATTAAGAGCGAGACAAGGACCGTGATCGTACCGTTTGATCGCGGTTTATAAAACTCTGGTAAAAAAGGGTAGTGCCCTGATCTATTGCCTATGCAACAGATCAGGGTTTTTTATTGCCGGTCTCGCTTGATGTGCGGTGCCTGGCTGCGTAAGCAGGTTGGTACTGCAGCGGCGTGGTATTTTGCGCTTATGATTGCTTATGATTACGCCCATGATCGCGTTTATCACCAGCCCGACGCAGGCGGTTGGTGGGCAAGACGGACCGGTGTCGACCTTCCATGCCGGTTATCACAAAAAATGCAGGCGCGGGGCGAGCGCCAACGGAGCTGCGATCCAGTCCATACGCGGCAACTGCCGGACGGCACCGATCTGGTAAACTTTCCTGTGTCAGGCGCGCTGGTGTCGCTTGCCGGCGCCAGTAGCGGCGCCGTTCAAACAGTATGGAACACGCTCATATGAGTAACACTATCGATATGCTTACGCTGGCGCCGGAGATTGATCGGCTGCATCGGGAGTGCCTTAGCCTGATCATGGCAACGACCAATGCAGCGCATGCCCCCTGCGCCAGTTATACGCCCTTTGCGACTATGGATGGATTGTTTTATATCCTGGTTTCTGCGCTGGCTATTCACGGCCAAAACCTGAAGGTGCAGCCTGATCTGGACATCCTTCTGATCGAAGATGAAAGTAGAGCACGCAATATTTATGCGCGCCAGCGCTTAAATTATCAAGTGACTGCGTCGCCGGTTCAAAAGGGTTCTGCCGAGTATGGCGAGGCGGTTACGCTGCTTGGTCAGCGGGCGGGCAAGACGGTCGCGTTGCTAGAAGCCCTGGATGATTTCACCATGTATCGTCTGACGCCGGTGCGCGCAACACTGGTGCAGGGTTTCGGAAAGGCGTTTGTTTTTGATCCTAGTGATCTGTCTGAAGGCGCGGTTGCGCTGAACGAGAAAAATATCGGCCAGTATCGTTGATCGCCTGCCGGAGCCCGTGCACCGGCTTATCTGGTCGGCGCTGCACAAAGTGGCGGTTACTGCACAGAGCAGGGCCGTTGGAGACCGGCCCTGATGTTTTCTTGTTGCGATATGTGCGCTGTCGATGTGTTGCTTCGGCAGGCGCTTGTGTCGCGGCGAAGCGTCAGGGCTTGCAGCAGTCCTAAAGACTGCTGCGTTGCCTCTGGCTCTCGATTACGGCAATTCGCCCAGTTTGCGTTTGGCGACAAAGTCGCGGGTTTCCTTAACAATCACCCCCGACAGCAATACCAGCGCAATCAGGTTGGGCACCGCCATCAGGCCGTTGAAGGTATCGGCAGCGGCCCAGACCAGGTCCAGGCTGGCAATCGTACCGATCATCACGCTGGCCACATAAATAATGCGATAGGGCAGTACAAACCACTCGCCCAGCAGATAGGACGCACATTTCTCGCCGTAATAGCACCAACCCAGAATCGTGGAATAGGCAAAGAAGACCAGACCAATGGTGACGATCCAGCCGCCGGGACCCGGCAGCAACAGATTGAATGTCTGGGTGGTCAGCGCAGCGCCGGTCACGCCATTCGTGTAGATGCCGCCCATGACCAGCACCAGGCCGGTTATGCTGCATACGACGATGGTGTCCAGGAAAGTGCCTGTCATGGAAACCAGCGCCTGGCGCACCGGATGATCGGTTTTCGCTGCGGCAGCGGCAATAGGCGCGCTACCCATCCCTGCTTCATTTGAAAACACGCCCCGTGCCACGCCATAGCGAATGACGGTGCCAATGGCGCCACCTGCGACCGCCTCACCACTGAATGCATCACGAAAGATTGTGGCAAACGCAGGGCCCAGCAGATCCAGATGCATGAAGATAATAATCAGACCGCCAGCAACATAGAGGATAGCCATGATCGGCACAATGAACGATGATGCGATGGCAATGCTTTTGATACCGCCCAGAATCACGATCGCGGTAAAGACGGTGAGTACGATTCCAGTAATCATGGGATCAATGGCAAAACTGGCCTGGATGGATTGGGCGACCGAATTGGACTGCACCGAGCTGCCGATGCCGAACGACGCCAGGGTGCCGAACAGGGCAAACAGAATGGCAAGCCATTTCCAGTTCAGCCCGCGCTCAATGTAATACATCGGCCCACCGGATATCTGGCCGCGCTCATTGACTATCCGGTACTTGACCGCCAGCACGCCTTCGCCGAATTTGGTGGCCATGCCGAAAATGGCGGTGATCCACATCCAGAAAACGGCGCCAGGGCCGCCCAGAACCACCGCTGTCGCCACGCCGGCGATATTACCGGTACCGATGGTGGCAGAAAGCGCTGTCATGAGTGCGCCGAAATGGGAAATATCTCCCCGGTTCTCGCTGCCGTCGCGATTTTTGGCATGTGGCGTAAACGCCTGTTTTAGCGCGAAGGGCAGCATGGTAAATTGCAGAAATGCCAGTCGCAGGGTCAGATAGACACCCGTTCCCACCAGGAACACCAGCATGACGGGCCCCCACACCCAACCGCCTACGGTATCAAAAAATGCTTTCAGTACGTCCAAATACTGCATCGTACTTCACTCCTTTATATTGAATTGATTTTTAGTAAAGGCGTCTCCCCACCTTCGCAGGCTCAAGAATACCTGATTCTTTTTCCGCGGAAAAGGACTGGGTGAACAGATAATGGCGACGGCATGTGCTGAACTCATTGACGACACATTATGTTATGTTATAACATAACCAAAATTGAATTCCCTATACCTATACATTTGCCTGCCGCGCGAGGCCGCGCGGCCCCATTTCTTATCCAGAGGTTTCACGTGCACATTGTGTTCAAGCAGCTTTTCATTTCCGGCGCCATCGGCATGGCTTTCATCAGTGGCGCCAGCGCCGCGCCATTGAATGTCGTGACCAGCTTTTCCATTATCGATGACTTTGCCCGCCAGGTGGGTGGGGATCGTGTCACGGTCAAGTCCATTGTTCCAGCCAATGGTGATGCGCATGCCTACGAACCCAAGCCGGCCGACGTGATTGCGTTAAAGCGCGCGGACCTGGTGCTGGTCAATGGCTTGCAGTTCGACACGTTTATGCAGCGACTGGCAAAATCGAGCGAAACCAAGGCACCGGTGGTAGAGGTGACCAAGGGCATTGAACCCCTGAAAAATGCCGAAGATGAGCATGGACACGGCGGGGAGCCGGCTCATGATGACCACGACCACGACCATGGTCATGAACATGATCATGGCGAGTATGACCCTCATGCCTGGCAGTCTGTGCCCAACGCCATGATTTATGTGAAAAATATTGCTGATGCCTTGTGCAAGGTCGACAGTGCCGGATGCGAGTCATACAAGGCAAACGCCAGTGCGTATACGCAAAAACTGCAGGTACTGCATGAGTCAGTTAAAGCGGCGTTCTCCTCATTGCCCAAAGACAAACGCACGCTCATTACCTCGCATGATGCCTTCGGCTATCTGGGTGCTGCCTATGGCCTGACTTTGCTGGCGCCCGAGGGCACTTCCTCGGCGACCGAAGCGACTGCCGCGGATGTTGCTGCGATTATCCGCCAGATCCGGGACGACAAAGGATCTGCAGTGTTCATGGAAAATATCAGCAATCCGGCCCTGATCAAGCAGATTGCCGCGGAAGGCAACGTGGCTGTGGGCGGCAAACTGTATTCGGATGCACTGTCCGGCCCGGACGAACCGGCTCCGACTTATCTGAAGATGATGCAATACAACGCCGACACCATTACCAAGGCAATTCTGAAAAAATAGTTGCTGCCGCCGGGTAGGTGCAGGCTGGTGCACGCCTTGCGGGTCTTGAACTGGCAGTTAAACAGGGGCGGCGCAGGGTCGCCCCTTTTGCTTTTGACGATGTGGAGCGCGCGATGCAACGATACCTTAATGAAATGACTGTGCTGGGCGACCTGCTTGATGATCCGTGTCTGCGCTATTTTCCCGACGGTACGGCCGTGTTGCGCATCACACTTGAAACCCGCAGCGAGCAGCATGACGGATATACAAATGAAATAATCATATGCAGTGAACATCATGACGCCGTATTGTATGGAATCCAGGCAGAACAGGTGGCCTGGTCAATGCACCAGGGAGACTCGCTGTGGTTATGCGGTCCGTTGCGGCGCCGGCATTTTCGGGACGGTATAACGGGTCGCAGTGGAACGGTCTGCGAGATTGAAGCGAGGCAGTTCAAAATTTTGCGGGTAAAACAAAGTTATCGCTTGCCGCTTTCAGCAATCTGCCATGGCTGGGTGTTCAACAACGGCCAGATGGGTAACGGCTTACGCGGCCCGACTCCGGTATCGGGCCGGACTGCGTAAATAAAAGTAAAAGGATCAGCCAGGTAGCGGTCCTGTGCCGGATCCGGGTGTATAGCGCTCCAGCACGCTGCGGGTGACATCCGGTTCAAATGTCTTCTCGGTGCGCCAGTATCTGGACAGCAGAAAGCCAAGTGCGCAGATGACAAGACTGACCAGGCCGAACCAGAACGCCTTTTTCTGCTCAGGTAAAAACGCCATGGCGCCCAGGATGCTGAGCATGCCGGCGATGGCCAGATAACTCAGATAAGGGAAGCACCACATGCGAACCCGGATGCGTTCGGGGCAGTTCTGTTCCATTCTTCTGCGCAACCTGATGTGGGATACGGCAATCAGAATATAGACCACCAATGCCACCGTCCCATAAGACTCCACGAGAAACGGGAAGATACCGTCGGGCGAGTAGTAAGAGACGACAATGGCCGCATAGCCAAACAGAGTGGAAAAAATAATGGCGCGTATTGGCACACCGTTTTCCGACACGCGGGCCAGCGCCTGTGGCGCATCACCGTTGCGAGTCAGTGCGAATATCATGCGGGAAGCGGCATAGAGGCCCGAGTTAAGGCATGAGAGTACAGCCACCAGAATGACGGCGTTCATGATGTGCGGCGCGTAGGGAATTTGCATGGCCTGCAATGCACTCACATAAGGCGTGGATATGGCCTCGGAGTTCCAGGGCACCAGGCAGACGACGAAAAATACCGAGCCCACATAAAAGAACAGCACCCGGCTGATGACTGAATTGGTCGCCTTTGCCACGGACTTGGCCGGATCAGCGGTTTCTGCGGCGGCAATGGTGACAATTTCCGCGCCAAAATAAAAGCCCGTTGCAGCTACAGCGCCTGAAAGCACGGGACCCCAGCCATTGGGCATGAAGCCGCCGTGATTGAGCATCTCACCCAGGCCCATCGCCTGATGGTTGGGCCACATGCCCAGCAGGAACAGCCCGCTCAGAAACAGAAACACCACAATCGCGGCAACCTTGATCGAGGAGAACCAGAATTCGAATTCTCCATAGGATTTGACCGAGAAAAGATTGGTGACGGTCAGAACGGCCATCAGCGTGAGACTGATTTCCCATGAAGGAATATTGGGCAGCCACAACTGGATGAGTTTGGCGCCAGCGATCGCTTCGATCGCCACCACAATGACCCAGAAGTACCAGTACATCCAGCCGGTCATGAAGCCGGCAAATTCGGCCTTGCCAGGCTGCTCGCGAAAAGCGCTGCGGGCGTATTCGTAGAACGAGCCGACAACCGGCAGCGAGGAAGCCATTTCGCCGAGCATGCGCATGACCAGAATAATCAGGATGCCGGTAATCAGAAATGAAATAAGGGCCGCCGGACCTGCATTTTTTACCACTACTGAACTGCCAACAAACAGTCCTGCCCCGATTACACCGCCAAGTGCAATCATTGACATATGCCGCGGCTTTAATGAGTGCTGCAGCTGGTTTTTACTATCAATATTCATCAATCGTCTCCTGTATACACACTTTTATTATTTTTGCTTTGGGAGACGAATGTACAGGTAATAAGGTACTAGATACAGAGCCAGTTGGTCGCAATCTATGGGTCCACGCGGTCGCTTTGCCAGTGGGAGTAGGGGTATTTGCTAGGGGGAAACAGGTCGAGAAAATCTGTCCGCGACCGAGGCGTCGCCTGGCGACCGAGATGCCGGTCGTGCGCTTGAGCCTTCAGTGTTCATCGCGGTTGTAAATGAATTTGGGCATATTCCACTTAAATCGCAAGGCCAGCATGCGCAAGGTCAGGCCCGATAGCAGCGCAGTGCTCATGACCAGCTCATGATTAAGACCAAGATGCAGGCCGGCAACATACAGCAGACCAGTCACGATCGATACACTTGCGTACAGTTCGCTGCGAAAGAGAAGCGGGATATCGTTGCACAGGATATCGCGCAGAACGCCACCCACGCAGCCAGTAAGCATTCCTGAAATAATCACAATCATCAAAGGCAAATTCAACTCCAGCGCTACATTGCAGCCGATGATGGTAAATACGACAAGCCCCACGGCATCCAGAAACAGAAAGAGGTGGTACAGGCGGTGCATGATGCGCGCAACCGCAATGGTGGCCAGGGCGGCCACTGTTGTGATGACAAGATAATGCGGATGCGCAACCCAGGTCAATGGGTGATGGTCCAGAACAATATCCCTGATTGATCCGCCGCCCAGCGCAGTAATGCATCCGAGCAGGCAGACGCCGACCCAGTCCATGCTGCGACGACCAGCCGCCAGCGCAGCGGTCATGGATTCGGCAACAATAGCAATGACATAAAGTACGGACAGAATAATCATATGACCCGGATGCGCTGCCAGGGCATAGTGTGCCCTGACTTGTTGATTACGTTGTCCGATTATATCCCGGGACGCGCAAGCCGCCGCGATATACAGCAAGCGCGGCTATTGCGCCCGTCATAGAGCCTGATGCGCCGCTGATGCTGTCCGCGCCTTCACGCTCTGCCCGGATGGAGCCAGTTGTGTGCCGGGTCCATGACAGGCTGTGCGATCAGTGACAGGAGCCTATTGCGACTGCCGGTGCCGGTGCGAATCATCGCAGTGCGAATTTGCCCGGGCAATTGCATCTCAGGCGGCAAGCAGTTCGTCGGTCGGGCCGAAGAATTCGTAATGAATGCGCTCCGCAGGTACGCCGTTGGCTGCCAGCCCGTTGACAAATACCCGCATGAATTCCTTGGGTCCACAGATGTAATAATCCGCGTCCTGCAGCGGTGTATTGCGGGTCAGCCAGTCAAGCGAAATCATGCCCGATACGTCGTGGTTTTCTCCAGCCTGGTCGGCAGCCTGCGGCTCACTATAAAAGGTCGATACTTGTGTGTGAGCCAGTTGGTGGGCCAGCGTCTGCACGTGCCGACCCATGGCATGGGTCTGGCTGCTCATGGTGCTGTGTACGTAATGCACGTGTAATTGCGGGTGTTGTTGATAAATGGTCTCAAGCATGCTGACCATGGGTGTCAGGCCGACACCGCCAGACAGCAAGACAACCGGCCGTTCGGGGCTGTCAGGCAGATAAAAATCGCCTGCCGGTGGCGTTATTTCAAGTGTGCTGCCAACCCGAACGTGATCGTGCATGAAGCGCGAACCTCCCTGGCTGTCTTCTGCGCGTTTGACGGAGATGCGATAGTACTGGCCATTGGGGGCGCAGGAAATGGAATAGTTGCGCTTGATGCCGGCCTGTTCCGGTGCGTTAAAGCGGAATGTGATGTATTGACCGGGTCTGTGGCGAATGACCGGCCCACCGTCAACCGGACGCAAAATGAATGAGGTAATGGTGCTGCTTTCGCGAATCTTTTCGCTAACCACAAAGTCGCGCCAGCCAGTCCAGCCGCCAGGCGCCTGTTCGATGGCGTCGCGCAGTGCGCCTTCCCTGTTTTGCAGGATGCCAGCCAGGAACCAGTAGGCCTGACCCCAGGCCTGAAGTATTTCATCGGTAGCGGCCTCGCCCAGTACATCCTTGATCGCACCCAGCAGCGCCGTTGCCACGTAGGGATAGTGCTCCGGCAGGATGTGAAATCCGACATGTTTCTGTGCAATTCGCTCGACTGCCGGCAGCAATGCGCCCAGATTGTCGATATTTTCCGCATAGGCCAAAATGGCCCCCGCCAGCGCATTGATCTGTTGACCATTGGCCTGGTTCGCGTGATTGAACAGGGTACGGATATGTTCATCCCTGAAAAGCCGCTCATACATTTTTGCAGTAATGGCCGCGCCATGAGTCTGCAAGGCGGGCACGGTTGCCTTTACGATGCGGATGGTGTCGGGATCCAAAGAGGTAACGGCGGGTTGAGACATGGCGGGAGCTCCTGTAGTTGGTTGAGGTGTGGCTCGGCCTGGCAAGTTTGCTGCCGGGCGATCAATGAAAATAGGGTATGCAAGGATAATGACAGATGTGAAAATTTCAAATGTGTTGGCGGCGCATGTTTGAGACTGAGCGCCGGCATTGCCTTTATAACATTCATTTGAAATGCATCTTATTTCAAATAATTTTAATATGCAAGTCAGATGAATGTTATATTGCATATTTATTGCAGCACTCAAAGCGCATCCCGAGGTCTATATGAGACTGACTCAATACACAGATTACGCACTGCGGGTACTGATTTTTCTGGGCTCGCGCGACGAAGGGCTTTCGTCCATCGCTGAAATTGCGCGCGCCTATGACATCTCCCAGAATCACCTGATGAAGGTGGTGCAGCATCTCGGACAATTGGGCTATATCGAAACGCTGCGCGGCCGCAACGGAGGGATCAGGCTGGGATTGCCGGTAGAACAAATCGTCATAGGCCAACTGTTGCGTCATACCGAAGGCGATATCGATCTGGTCGATTGTTCGTCCTGTGCCATCGCGGGCCCCTGCAGACTGCCGTCGGTGTTTCATGAAGCAACCCAGGCATTTCTGGCCGTGCTGGATAAATACACATTGCACGACTTGCTGGCCCAGCGTAACGAACTGCGCGATTTTCTGAACCTGTCGACAGCCGAACAACCGTTACGGCGAGCGTCCAGGCAGGCCTTTCACTAAAATTGTTGGCAACCAGCAACCAGCAACCAGCAACCAGCAACCAGCAACCAGCAACCAGCAACC
>NZ_JBQEAU010000103.1:0-16905 GCF_052108595.1 Advenella sp. | reverse complement strand
GCAAGCGGCGGGCGCCAGGCCCGCCCTGCTTATCTATCCGCTCAGGTCACGACCGGCACTACCCGCCCAGGTTTGACTTGAAAAATTCCAATGTCCGGGACCATGCCAGCTTTGCGGCGGCTTCGTCGTAACGAGGCGTTGTGTCGTTATGAAATCCATGATTGGCCCCATCATACATGTGCATTTCATACTTCTTGTTATTGGCCTTGAGCGCTGCTTCGTAATCCGGCCATCCCGCATTGATGCGCTCATCAATGCCGGCATAATGTATCAGCAGCGGCGCATTGATTTTCGGCACATCCGCAGCGGCAGGCTGACCACCATAGAACGGTACTGCGGCAGCCAGATCCGGCATGCGAACAGCCAGCATATTGACCACCCCACCGCCATAGCAAAACCCAACTGCGCCAATCTTGCCGTTCACTGCCTCGTGCCCCCTCAGAAATTGCGCTGCCGCCACCATATCTTCGGAGCGCTTGGCCGGATCCAGCTTCGCAAAAAGCTCGCGCGCCTTGTCTTCGTCTCCCGGGTAACCGCCGGCCGGCGTGAGCGCATCGGGTGCGAAAGCAACATAGTTTTCAACGGCTAGGCGTCTTGCCACGTCCTCGATATAGGGATTGAGCCCCCTATTTTCATGAATAACTACCACACCTGGCAACTTGTCTTTGGCATCGGCTGGTTGTGCCAGATAGCCTTTCATGGTGCCATTGCCCTGGGGAGACGGATAATCCACGTATCCAGCTTTAATTCGTTTGTCATCGGGCGCAATTTGCTGCGCCCAGGCAAAATTCGGTGCAAGACTGCTAAGAATCGCAGAGGCAGTGACGCCGCCGACGGCATACCGCGCTGAACGATCCAGAAACTGCCTGCGACTGATACCGCCATGCACATAGGCATCAAACAGCTTGAGAACATCGGGGTGAAAATCACTCGCGTTTTTTCGATTCATGTTGCGGACTCCTTGACAGGCGGGCCAGTAGACCCGGATTAGCTGAGAAAGGAACTGATGGATAAATTTCGTGAACAGTGAAATGTGAAACCCGATACTGGTACCATATGCTGGCGCAGGAGGGCTTTCTGCCGATCCTGTACAGGATCACATTCATGTTAATTAGATCACAATAAGGAGACAATCATGAAAAAAATCTCATTTGTATTAGCCGGACTGTGCGCAACACTGATCGGCGCTGCCCACGCCCAGGAAAAGCCAACAGTTCAATTTATTGCCACCGGCGGGACAATTGCCATGAAAATTGATCCAGTCAAAAAGGCGCCAGTGCCGGCCATCTCCGGCGATGATTTGCTGGCAACGGTGCCCGGTGTGGCCGAGTTCGCCAAAATAGAAGTTAACAATCTATCGAACGTGCCATCAGACTATATGGATCCGCCGCGCTGGATTGAACTGAGCAAGGCGGTCAGCGCTGCCGTGCAACGGCCGGAAGTCTCGGGAGTGATTGTGTCGCACGGCACAGATACCCTGGAAGAAACCGCATTCTGGCTGGATTTGACCGTGCAATCGGACAAACCCATAGTCCTGATCGGCGCCCAGCGCAATGCCTCCTCGTCCGATTTTGACGGCCCTCGCAATCTGCTGAATGCGGTGCGTATTGCCGTAGACGAACAGGCAAAGGGCAAAGGTGCCATGCTGGCCATGAACAACCAGATCAATGCCGCACGTCATGTCACAAAAACCCATACAGCCAATGTGGAAACATTTCAATCGGGCGACTATGGTTTCCTGGGCGAAGTCTACCCTGACCGTGTGATATTTGCCCGGGAGCCATTGCGCCGCCAACATATCGCCGTCAGCGCTGAAACCATGCCGAAAGTAGACATTGTTGCCATGTACGGTGGCGCCGACGGCAGCCTGCTGCGCAGCGCCGTCGATCAGGGTGCAAAGGGCATTGTAGTGCAGGCGTTGGGCATGGGAAATATGAACAAGCCGATGTTTGAGGCTGTGAAATATGCATTGGAAAAACAAATTCCGGTTGTGATTTCCACCCGTGTCTATAACGGTCGCGTAATGGCCAACTACGGGTTTGAAGGCGGTGGTAAAACGACCGCAGACGCAGGCGCAGTGATGGCGGGAAATCTGAGTCCGCAAAAAGCCCGTATTCTGCTGATGCTTCTTCTGCAAAGTGGCAAATCGGGCAAAGAAGACCTGCAGGCCGCATTTGACGCCATGTAAAGGGTTTGAGTAAAATCCAGTCCATAAATATATCAATGCATTGATATCGATGCATTGATATATCTGGCGTGTCAATAAGACTCGGTGCGATACGCAAAGCGTGCACTACAAAAAGCGTGCACTACACATTTCTGCCAATCTGCTGCCATCCGCGCTGGGCAGCCCTCACCCGACAGCTGCAGCAACCACAGCAACCATTTGCGTGTCCCATCACTCGATTTTCGGGCACCCTTTTCCTGTTGTACTTCCCCACCTGATCAGCCGCGGCGTCTGCCGGCGCATCAGTTCGATCACTCAAGCCAACGCCCTCGCCTTTTCCCCGACACAATCGGCCTTCATTTGTTGACACCCTGTCGGCGCGCTACACGCGACCGCGCTTTGTTGCATCCCGAATTTATGAATCAGCCACTCATCAGACATGAATCCTCAATCAGCCAACTTTTTTGTATTGACCGGTGGACCCGGCTCCGGCAAAACGACATTAATCAATCATCTGGCCGATATGGGCTACCGCTGTATGCCCGAAGCCGGCCGGGCCGTCATACGCCAACAGCTAAACTGTGGCGGCGTTGCCCTGCCATGGGCCGACAAAACCGCGTATGCCCGGCGTATGCACGAGCACGACATGGCGGCTTACCAGCGCGCATGCAATATGAACGGTCCGGTTTTTTTTGACCGCAGTATTGTGGATATCATCGCGTATCTGCAACTGGAGCAATTGCCGGTTCCAGAACCGCTGCAAACAGCGGTATCCCAATGTCGATATCATACGACAGCATTCATTTTGCCGCCCTGGCCACAGATCTATCGTCGTGACCAGGAACGCCGACAGGACCTGCCCACTGCCATTGCAACCTATCATGCGATGATGAAGACGTATTTGCAATATGGCTATGCACTGGTACGCGTGCCCCGCCTGCCGGCAGCGCAACGGGCGAGGTTTATCGTGAATGCGATCGCTTGCGGCCATGGCGGCAATAAGGATTGAAATCCCTGTTGACCGAGCCCACCACAGCGCGTCACTTGTGTTCGCCCGGTGCGTATCAGAACCGATATCCTACGCCGACCGTGGCAACCCAGGGATTGATTTTTGCGGTGCCGATTTTGGTGCCATCAAGCCGAACACTGGTCTTGATATCAATATAGCGAACACTCGCATTCAAAAACCAGTTATCGTTGATTTTCAAATCGGCGCCCACTTGCGCTGCCAGTCCCCAGGAGTCTGAGAGCTTGAGCTTTTCAACGCCAAGATCGCGTAACGCACCAGTGGGTTTGGTGTGAAAGAAGGTCGTATAATTGAGCCCAACACCCACATAAGGCTGCACCCGGGCGTCGGGCAAAAAGTGCCACTGAACGCTGAGTGTAGGAGGCAGATGCCTGGTGGTGCCAATTCTGCCAAGATCGCCGCCCAGATCGGCAGCGCTACCACGAATGTCATGCTTGAACGGCGCAGCAGCCAGCAGTTCGATCCCTAGATGACGGGTTGCCATATACGTCAGACTGAAACTGGGACGCGTGCTGTCGTTGATATCCAGGTCAATGCCACGGGGGGCTATACTTTTTCCTACCGTGCCATTGCCCGACCTGGGCATCACACTGGTCATGCCGGCTTTCACTATCCAGTCCCCGGCTTCATGGGCAGCGGCAGGCAATGTAGCGAGTGAACTCAGCGCAAGCACGCCTGCTGCAACCATATGACGAATGATATGCATTTTTTTCTCCATCAGTACTTGTTAACGAACTGACAGAATGCAACAAAAATCACAAATGAATATTGCGTTTGCGCAAGCAACAGCAACCGCACAACATCAAAATTTGATCTAAATCAAATATCATGCATTAAGCACAAGCAGAGCGCTTCGTTCAAGGATGATGCGTTACAGGAAAGCTGTCGATGGGGCAAACCGGTATGTCCTGTTCAGTTCGACTGAGCACAACGCTATAAGACAGGCGCACAATGGAATCGAAGCTGTATCTTTGTCTGCGACCAGAGCCGGCTCTGATGCCAGCACCAGTGTTTTGTTGCCGCTCTTACTGATCCCGAGCCGCCCATTTTGCAGAACCTGCTGCGCAGTGTTCACGCTTGCGACACTGTCGTAGCTTACCAATGCAAAACAGCAGCCACACTCACCAATAGACTTGCGCCATTGGAAAACCGTATTGGCCTGGAGCTGATGGCATCCAACGACCCAGCCTGGATGATGGCAACTGTTCTATCGCTTTGGAAATTGACTAAATGGTTTGTATGAAAACACACAAGCAGAACGAAAAACCCCAGAAGCGACCAGCGCTCTGGGGTTCAAACTACGGAGTTGATGCAAGGGCCGGGAGTCCTTAATACGTTGCCAGGCAACCGCACGTCTTGGATGAATAGTATGTTGAAACATTTCTACTCACTACGGTTGGCAGCAGGCTCCAAGCCTTTATTCTACTGCATCGAACCGCGCTGGCAATAACGACGCCACGCGCCGCATTGCCAGTAGCGGCAAGTCATCAGAAGCGATGATTCAGACCGACACCAACCAGTGTTGATTTCAGTTTGACGTTCTCAGTATTGTCAAACTTCAGTTTGCCCGTGCCGTAAGATGCGAGAGCATAAATAGTAGTGCGTTTGGACAATTTATGTTCGTAACCCAGGCTGAAAATATTCAGCTTGCCTTTCACACCGTCAAATGAATCATCGTTGTTTTTGGTAGAGCTGCCCTGATACGAGAACATGACTTTGCCGTCGTCTCCAACAGGCGCTGACAGGCCGGCCACCCAAGCTTGTTGACGGTAACCTTTGGTTTCTGCGTAAGTGAATCCATCAACATTTGTAGTGAAGTCATCCAATGCACCGGTCAGACCCGTACTTCCGACACCGCTAGCTACGATAACATCGTTGGCCATTGAGCCGCGAACCTGACCGTAACCCAGGAACAGTTTGACGACGTCAAAATCGTAGGCGCCAAACAGGTTCCACATGTGGGTCGTACCCTTCTCGCCTTCACCATTGGACAGACGCACGTCTGTGCGGAAGCGATCGTAAGAAGCGCCGACAGAGATTGGGCCGTTATCATAAGAGGCACCAGCCGTGATCCAGTTGGAAGTATCACGCGCTTCGAAATCTTCAAAGCCGTCGCTACCGGTCGTTTTGGTGTTTTTGCCAGCATAGCCGACGCCAACTTTGAAGCCGGCAAAATCAGGACTTATATATTTGATCGAATTGTCCATCCGGGCGTACGTTGAAGCACCGAATGCGCCAGAAAGCACACCGGCCTGCTTGTAAGCGACGCCGAAAGGATTAAGCGACGCGACTGTGTCTGCCGCAACGTTCAGTTGGCGACCCAAAGTCAGCGTACCCCAGTTGCTACCGGTCAGACCGACATAGGCATGACGACCAAACAGACGGTTACCCTGTAAGGATTTGCCGTTGCCCAGATCAAAGCCACTTTCCAATTGGAAAATTGCGCTTGTGCCGTTGCCCAGGTCTTCAGCACCCTTCATTCCCCAGCGGTTACCGCTTTTGACGCCGTTGATCAACCCGATGTCACGTGTTTTGGCCCAGGCATCACCCTGCGTTACTTTGGTCTGTTGATAGCCCATGCCGGCATCAACAATACCATACAGGGTTACGGAAGTTTCTGCGTGGGCTACGCCGGTAAAGCCGACAGCCAGTGCCGCAGCAAGCAAAGTCTTTTTCATGTATCAAATCTCCTCAGGGATGGTCATAATGCTTCTTACCCGAATGGTTCAGAAACTATTCAGATTTGAAGCAATATAAAGATTAGATACAATTATGTAAAGGAACCGGCTACCGCGAAAAATGGACAATTCGGCGGTTTCCGCAGGTGGCAGCGACGGCATTTCAATCGCAATTACGGCGCCCATATTGCGTATGGTAATAATCTAATTGCAATTGAATTAATCACTGTTTTATACGCAATTACATTTGCAATCATAGGGTTAAGGGATCAGCCCGGATACTCCTCCATCAAGCACCTTTTGGATAATTTGGTTAACTGATGCCCAAAGTTGGCACGTTTCTTGCCCAGGCAACCATTTTTGCCGCTTTAGGACATGAGGGTTTTCCTTTATAGTGAATACGCTTAGCGTTTTCTATTACATTTGTGACATATATGCGACATTGTGCATAACCGGCGCTAGTCTACTGTCGGCGTGTAAGAATGCCAGGCAGTCAGGGATTGAATGGCACTGCCGATACGCAGTAGCGTGAGTTCGTCTCCCGCCTTCCCGGTTAACTGCACACTGACAGGCAGGTTGGTTTGGTCAAAACCGGCAGGCAGGGCCAAAGCACAACCGTTGACCCAGTTCACAAAGCGAGTAAAGTAGCCCAGTGGTGTACTGGACTCGTCCACCTGCGAAAGGGGTATCGGGCCAAAAGGCGTGGTAGGCAGCATCAGGGTATCTTTATCGGCCATCCATTCCCCCCAAACGGCCTGCATCTTCAGATGGGAGCCCAGCAGATCCTGGTATTGCAGATCCGATATGCCCTTTCCTGCCATGAGTCGGTCACGCACAAAAGGCCCGAAATGCAGACCCGGGTCCTGAATATAATCCCTGTGCACGCGCCATCCTTCGGCGGCGATCAATTTTCCGCAATCGCTCATTGCTTGCTGAAAGTTCAATGGGGGTGCTTCGCGTACGATTGTTGCGCCGGCCAGCTCGACCATCCTGACCATATCGCGCAAGCCCAGACGTACGGCGCGCTGCACTTGCACGCCATAGTTTTGCTCAGGCAGGACGCACACTCGTACCCCCGCCAGTTCGTGGGCATTATCCTGAGCCAGGTACGTCATGCTTTGTATGGTCTGCCCCGGCGCATGCGTCAGCGCCTGCAGCAGCAAGGCGGCATCATCTGCAGTCCTGGCCATAGGTCCCACACTGTCCAGCGTCCGGGATAATGGATACACGCCGTCGGCATTGATCGCGCCGACTGTCGTCTTCAAGCCGGTAATACCGTTGAGCGCGGCAGGAATCCGCACCGACCCGCCGGTATCGGTACCCAGGGCACCCGGCACCAGGCCGGCGGCAACCGCAACGCCCGAACCGCTTGAGGAGCCACCGGGCACCCGGTGATGGCTGCTGTCCCAGGGATTGCGAGGCGTTCCCAGCAAAGCATTGGTTCCCCATCCGCCAAACGCAAACTCCACCGTGTGCGTTTTGCCGATAATGACCGCGCCGTGGGCTCGCAAACGGTGCACCGCATCGGCGGTCCGGGCACTGGTTCGGGCTTCCCACTGCCTGGAACCGCAAGCCGTTATCGTACCCTCAATATCACATAGGTCTTTGATACCCAGCGGTATGCCATCGAGCATACCCAGCACCCTTCCCTGTTGCCGCCGCTCATCGGACTGGCGTGCCTGCGCCAGCGCCTGTTCCGGGAAGACACGCGCAAAGGCATGCAATACGGGGTTCAAGCGCGCTATCCGGTTCAAAAAATAGTTCGTCAGCGACTCGGCAGTCACGTTGTTCATTGCCAGACTGCGCGCCAGTTCGGTGATCGAGGCGAATGCATACTGTTCCATGACATATCCTTTACACAACACCGGCTTCGCCAAGCATGCAATGGAGCAAGACGTTGCATCCGGCTTCCACGTGCTCCGGCAAGGCATCTTCGATTTCATTGTGACTGATGCCATCCTTGCAGGGGATAAAAATCATCGCTGCCGGGCATATTCGCGCCAGGTATACAGCATCATGGCCTGCGCCGCTAACCAGCCTGGAATGCCGATAGCCCAATCGGGTGGCATTTTTTTCCACAGTAGCCACTTGCGCCGCGGCAAACGCCTGGGGAGGAAAATAAACCACTTCCTCGGCTTGAATCTGTACCTGATACTTATCGGCAATGGCATCGCAATAGCGCTGGAAATCGGCAGACATCGCAGACAGGTCATCGTCAGTCAACGCGCGCAGGTCCACAGAGAACCGCACCCGTCCCGGAATGACATTGCGCGAATTGGGATACACATCAACCCAGCCAACCGTACCACGCCCATCTTCCCCGTAGCGGCGGCCAATCTCATTGACTTCGTTCATGATGCGCATTGCGGGCAATAATGCATCCCTGCGCAGTTCCATGGGTGTCGTACCGGCGTGCGACTCTACTCCCTGCACGAGGACGTCGTACCAGCGCTGACCCAGCGCGCCCGTCACTACGCCAATGGTATGCGAGCGCTGCTCCAGCACCGGTCCCTGCTCAATGTGAGCTTCAAAATAACTTTTCACGGGTGTCGCCCTGCACGGCACAGCGCCATCGTAGCCAATGTCCGCGAGCGCGGCGGCAACACTGATACCCGTGGTATCGGTACTTTGCAATGCAGTCTGAGCAGAAAATGCCCCGACATAGACACCCGATCCCATCATGACAGGCACAAAGCGCGAACCCTCTTCGTTGGTCCACACGGCGACCTCAAGCGGCGCTCGCGTGCGGATCTGCAGATCATTCAGCGTGCGCAGTACCTCAAGCCCGGCCAATACGCCATAATTGCCATCAAACTTGCCACCGGTCGGCTGCGTGTCGATATGGCTACCGGTCATGACTGGCGGCAATTGCGGATCCGCTCCCTCGCGGCGGGCAAAAATATTGCCCAGTTCATCCACACGGATGGTGCAGCCGATTTCCTTTGCCCACTGAACGAACAGATGACGACCTTCCTTGTCCAGCTCGGTCAACGCCAGACGATTTACGCCGCCTTTTTCCGTGCCGCCGATGCGAGCCAGCGTCATCAGCGAGTCCCAAAGTCGCGCGCCATTGATGCGCCCGATATTACTGTGTTCATTCATATCCATCATTTGTTACCTGTTTAAAAAATCGTTGATACGAGATCGCTGTCAGGCAGCCGCCAAATGGCACTGTACCTGATGACTTTGACTTATCTTGGTCGTCTGCGGCACACTTGTTGCGCAACGCTCCAACACATGCTCGCAACGCGCGGCAAATGGGCAGCCGGGCGGCAAGTTGGCCAGATCCGGTGGCGACCCGCGTATCACATCCAGCGGCTTGCCTCGCTCCATGCCATGGCGACGGCTCTTGAGCAACGCCAGCGTATAAGGGTGGCGGGCATCTTGCAAAATTTCCCGAATGCTGCCCTCTTCGACGATACGCCCGCCGTACATGACAGCGACCCGGTCCGCCATTTCCGTTGCTGCACCAATATCGTGAGTGACAAAAACAATGGCCAGCCCTAATTGCTTTTGTAATTCGCGCATCAAAATCAACACCTGTATCTGCACCGTCGCATCCAGGGCTGTTGTCGGTTCATCAGCCAACAACACTTCAGGCTGCGCGGACAGGGCCAGCGCGATCATGGCCCGCTGACGCATGCCACCCGACATCTCATGAGGATATGCCGCCAGGCGCTTTTCCGGACTCGGAATGCGTACCGCTTCCAGCGCCGCAATCGCGCGGGCACGCGCATCCTGGGCACTGATCTGGTGATGGGTACGAATGCACTCGATCATTTGCTGTCCAACTGTATAGACAGGGTCCAGGGCTAACAATGGCTCCTGAAACACCATTGCGATTTTCTTGCCTCGCAGTGCGCGCAATTGCCGCCGGTCCATCTGCAGCACCTCTTGCCGGTTGACCTGGATCGAGCCGCTTTGCCGGGTTTGTCGTTCCGGATGCAGGCGCATCAATGCGCGCAACGTCACACTTTTACCCGATCCGGATTCGCCGATAAGCACCAGGGTCTCACCTTTGGCCACGTGAAAAGAGACACCGTTGACCGCCCGTATCGTCTTGCCCGCGCGTTCGAAGGCAACCGTCAGGTCAGTCACTGAAATGGCGTTACCGGCTTGCTCGCCTGTGGCCGGATGCCGGCTGGTTGTCCCGTCCATGGGCGTCATCGCTTGTGTATTCATGGTGTTCCTTTTAAGACCGACATATCTGCAGACTCTTGCTGCGCCGTACCCACGCTTTGCCCAATGCGGTCATTTACGCGAATGCACGCCACCTGATGCCCAGGCAGATGCGCCAGTAACAGCGGCATATTGGATTTACACTGCGTGATCATCTGGCTGCACCTCGGGTGAAAGCGGCAACCGGAAGGCGGTTCTATGGGGTTGGGCGGATCCCCGGCCAGTGGCGCCTTTTCAGTGCGCCGATCCGGATCAGTCGTGGGCACCGAGGCCAGCAATGCCTGTGTATAAGGATGAGCGGGCGTATTGAGCACCTGCCGGGTCGCACCCAGCTCTACCACCTTGCCCAGATACATGACCAGAACCCGATCACACAGGTACTCGATCACACTCAGATCGTGGCTAATGAAGACAAATGTGAGGTTGTATTTTTTCTTCAGGTCCGATAGCAGATTCAGTACCTGGGCTTCTACGGATTTATCCAGCGCAGATACGGCCTCATCAAGAATAATCAAGCGCGGTTTCAGGGCAATTGCCCGCGCGATATTAACCCGCTGCCGTTGCCCACCGGACAATTCATGAGGATATCGTCCGGCATAGCGTTGCGGGTCCAGGCCCACATTTTCCAGTAGTTCCAGCGCCTCGCGCTCCGCCTGCCGAGGGGGCATGCCGTGGACGATCGGGGCAAACGCGATGGTATCCAGAATAGTCATGCGCGGATTCAGCGATGAATAACTATCCTGGAAAACCATCTGCACCTGACGCCGGAATGATTTCATCGGCAGCTGCGTGCTGCCGACAGTCTGTCCGTCGAAGATCAGTTCACCGCGATCCTGCTGCAACAGTTGCAGCAGCAGCCTGGCCGTTGTCGATTTGCCGCAGCCGGACTCCCCGACAATACCCAATGTCTCGTTTTTCATGACATCGAAACTAATGTCATCTACAGCCTGTACTGCTGCGGCGCCACGACGAAAAAGCGAGGCTTTCAAAGGAAAGTGCTTCAGCAGGTTCTTCACAATAAGCAAGGGCTGGGCCGGTCCACCAATATCCTGATGCTGGGTCAATGTCGTTGTCACAATATTACTCCTTGATATCCATCGCCTGGCGCAGCCCGTCTGAAAAGACGTTGAAGGAAATCGATGTGATGAAAATCATCAGACCCGGCAATGCCGCGATCACCGGCTGGGTGTAAATGGCTGTGCGCAGGGTGTTGAGCATAAGCCCCCATTCGGGCTCTGGCGGCTTGACGCCCAGGCCCAGAAAGGAAAGCCCCGATGCCAGGATCATGGAAACGGAAATCAAACTGGTGGAAAAAACGAAAATAGGGCCCAGCACATTATTGAGGACCTGACTGAACACGATCCTGACTGGCGAGGCTCCCGATGTTCTGGCAGCATCAACAAACTCCTGAGTGCGCATTTGGGTGGTCACGCTTTCGGCCACGCGAATGATTTGCGGGATGAACACCACGGTCAGCGACAACAGTGCGTTGCCAGTGCCGGCGCCCAGCGTACCCGAGAGAGCGATCGCCAGCAACACAGAAGGAAAGGCGTACAGCACATCGGTCAGGCGCATGATTACCGCGTTGATACGCCCGCCGGCATAACCGGCAATAACGCCTATGGTTCCTCCGATTGCAAACGCAATTATTACGGGCGTAATGCCCATAAACAGCGACAGGCGGGCACCCAGGATCAAACGGGACAGCATATCGCGCCCCAGTTCATCGGTGCCCAGCAGATAGTTTTCTGTGCCGATCGGCTTGAGCCGGTGAATAATCGAAGATTTATAAGGATCTGCCGGCATGATCCACGGGGCCAGGATCGCCATCAACAGCAGGAGCAGCAACAGACAGGCAGCAAACATCGCAACCTTGTTGCGGCTCAGATTGAGCATGACGCCGCTCCAGTATCCCGCCGAGCGGTGCGCCTGCACGAGCAGCAACTCTGCGTTCCGGTTAAGGGAATAATCGGTCATTGTGTTACCTTTGAATACGGGGATCAAGCCAGGTCTGAACGGTATCGACCAGCAGGTTGAGCAGCACGAAAAAAATCGCCATGACCAGGATCGTGCCTTGCAGCAGCGGAAAGTCTCGCTGGAACACAGCTGAATTGAGCAGAAAACCGGCTCCAGGCCATGAGAAAACGGTTTCGATCAGGATAGAGCCGCCCAGCAGATAGCCCAGTTGCAGTCCCATCACGGAAAGGGCCGTTGGCGCCACGTTCTTGACCAGATGCATGAACATCCGGCCTCGACCCAGGCCACGGGCTTGCAATCCGACCATGAATTCACGCGACAGAACATCGCTGACAAGGGCACGAATGGTGCGGGCCACAATCCCCATGGGAATCACTGACATCGTGATTGCAGGCAGGATCATATATTGCACGTGATCCCAGTCCCAGCGCCATCCGGTGCCGTCGCCCGCAGCGGAACCCGTTGCAGGAAACCAGTTCAGGTACACAGAAAACACAATGACCAGCACCATGCCCAGCCAATAATGCGGAATACTGACGCCAAATATAGAGCTCAATGATGCCAGCCGATCCCAAATGGAATTTCTGGCGTAACCGGAAATCATGCCGAATACGACGCCCAGCGAAAAACCGATCAGCACGGCAATCACGGCCAGCCGCAGCGAATTGCCCACTGCCGCGATAACCTCTGCGGCCACGGGGCGACTGGTCGCAATGGACATGCCCAGGTCCCCATGCAATGCCCGCCACAACCAGTTCCAGAACTGAATCAGGAATGGCTGATCAAACCCGTAGATGCCCATCATCTGGCGGCGCAAGGCTTCAGAGGCGTCGGGGGGCATGACCGAAATCAGTGGATCGCCGGGAGCGATATGGATCAGGGAGAAGCACAGAAATGCGACTCCCAGCAATACGGGCAACGAATACACGAGCCGTCTTAGAAAATACATCATGATAATCAGGCTTCAAAAAGAGGAAATATGGGTGGTGCCGACCACTGTCGTGGTCAGTCAAATCACTCCTTGGACATGGTCGCAATATCAATGAACCAGCTTTGTGGCTGAACTACGCCCTTTACCTTGTTGGAAATCGCTCTGGGCCCGACATCATGCGCCACGTAAAGAAACACAGCTTCGTCTACCATCCGGGTATGCAGCTTGGCCAGTGCCGCATCCCGCTGAGCCGGATCAAAACTGGTGCGAGCCTGGCGGATATAGTCGTCGAACGTGTCGTCAATCACATAGCCCCAGTTATTCGATACGGGCGGCAACGCTTTGCTGCTGACAAAACGCACCATGGCAAAGAACGGATCCATGGTTGCCGCACTGACATTGGTCGCCTGTGCCCCATGTGCGCTGGCGTCCTTGGCGCCCAGGCGCCAGCTGTTGAACAGGGTATTCCATTCGACAACATCGAACTGAACATCGAAAAAGCACTCTTTCAAATTCTGCTGTATGTACTCATTCATCGGCAGAGGCTGCATCTGGCCCGAGCCCGACGCTGAGATCTGCACTTTGACCTTGACCGGCTTGCTCTCGGAGAAACCCGCCTCTTGCATCAGCTGGCGCGAAGCGTCCGGATCATATTTGATATCGAATGTCGGCGTGCCCCACCAGGGGCTGGATTTGGCAACAACGCCCTGCGCCGGTGCCATCAGGCCGGCCAGCATGCCTTTCATGCCCTCGCGATCCACGCAAAGATTGGCTGCCTGCCGCACCCTTTTATCGGCCCAGGGCGAGCCCTCGGCCAGGGAAAACTGCCACGGCCAAATATGCGGCTGTACATTTGTATAGATAGTATTGCCACGTGCCTTGATAGGCTCGATCGCATCGGGGGCTGGCGCCTCAATCCAGTCCACCTGTCCCGACATAAGTGCTGCGGTCCTGGCGCTGGCTTCTGGCATGGGAATTAGCACAACCTTATCCAGCTTGGGTATGCGTGCAGGATTCCAGTAACGATCATTTTTGATTATTTCAAGTCTGGATCGCGGCACCAGCCGGGAAAGCTTGAACGGGCCGGTACCCGACGCTTCACTTGCGAATGCGTTCCAGGCCTGCTTTGATCGCTCCAGCGGCTCCTTGACCGAAGCCGGCACTGCATCGAATTTCTTTTGCCATTGCACAGGCGAAGCCATGAACAGGTTTGTCAGATTATATGGCAGGAACGCATCGGGTTCTGTCGTTGTTATTTCAACCGTCATAGCATCAATTGCCTTGGCTGCCTTGAGCGTAGGCATTCTTGATACCGTAGCGCCGACTTGTGCCGGATCATATTGGGGAGCAGACTTGTCCAGTACTTTGGCGACGTTCCAGACCACTGCCTCGGCATTAAACGGTGATCCATCATGGAAGCTGACATCAGGACGCAGCTTGAAAATCCATTTGGTCCTGTCCGCCTCGTCCACGGTCCAGCTTGTGGCCAGCCCCGGGGTCAGCGGTGTCGCGCCTTTGTCGGATGACAGATCCCAGCCGACGAGTGCATCGTACATGGGTATGCCGGTAAACCGATTGCCCTCGAATCCCTGATCAGGCTGACCCGAAGTCCGGGGGATATCCGCTGCGGTCATAGCAATGGTCAGCACCGATTCTGCACTGGCAGTCATGGGCATGGCGCTGGCACTAAAAAATACAGCCAGTGTCATGGCCGTGGATAAGGTGTTCTTGGGAAAAGAGGGGATCATGACGTTTCCTTGAAAGTGACCCAAGCTCTCAAGCAAAAGACGTGCCAACACCAAAGCCACACAGTCTGCGCTGTGCGGCGCGCTTGTCGCGGCTTACACAATAGGGTTGTCGCACCAAAACAAGGCACGCCTGTGCATTGGTTGACATGCACATGAGAAAACGCGCCTGGAAGCGACCTAAATTGTTCAACGTAAGCAACGCAGATGCGCCTGGTCCTGAAGTGCCTTCGCGTTCACATTTAGCAAAGAACGCCTCCCAGAGGGCGCGCCCACCTTGACTTTTGACGGCAGTCCAATCCATGCCCGACGCTTCACTTTTCCAACGTACAGCTCTGGAAAACCCGCATTGCGGATATCCTAAGCGCATTTACAATACAGCCATAATGTAAATGACAAGCGATGTATGTCTCCTTCTACCTCCACACGTCGCCGCCAGGCGGACCGTAGTAAAGCGACGCAGCAGGATGTGATCCTGGCGGCGATCCGCATTATTTCTGAAAAGGGGCCAGAGGCCGCATCCATGCAGGAAATTGCCCGTGAGGCAGGCGTCACGCCGGGCGCGATCCAACATCATTTCCAATCCAAGGCTACGCTCATGATGCATGTGCTTACCACCTTGGTTGACGAGAACATTGAGGCCGGAAAGTTCTGGCCCCCTGTTGACATGCCGATCGACACGCGTGCACAAACCTTCGTTTCCAATCTGTGGACACTGTTTTATAAACAGCCACGTTTTATCTCGGCCTGGGCAACGTATCTTAGTTGCCGTAACCAGCCTGTACTGCTGGCGCATATATCGGAGCAACGCAAAGTCCTGCAAATGCGCCTGCACGCCACTTTCCCGACAATATTTCCTGAACTGGCCAACGATCCCGCACTAACCGCTTTCATCAACCTGGTGTTCTCCACGTTGCGCGGGCTGGGGTTATTGGAAATGTTCGCTGCTGCACATGAGGGAACCCAGGAACAACTCGATTGCCTGGCAGACCTGATCGCGCAGCGATGTTACAGCCAAAACTCACCATAACCTTACAACCACAAATTGGCAGACCCCACAAAACCCTAGAAAAGCAATATTCGTCAGGAGACATTCATGCAGTGCAAACAGACCGTGTCGTTTTTGAATTCCATACTTACTGCCCTCACCATCGGTTTTTCCGGCTCGGCCTTTGCCGCCTATCCCGAGTCGCCGATAACAATAGTGGCGCAGCAGCCTCCGGGCAGCGGCTCAGACGCGATGACGCGTGTTCTGGCCGATTGCCTGGCAAAACAGCTTAAGCAGCCTGTCGTTGTGCAAAACAAAGCAGGTGCAAACGGCATTCTGGCCATCAATTATCTGAAAGGACAGCCAGCCAATGGATACACGCTGATGACAATCGGTATGTCGCAAATGACCATTACCCCTTATGTCTACAAAAAGATGCCCTATGATCCGCAAACCGACTTTACGGGTGTGACTGTTTTCGGTACATCACCGCTGGTGCTAACGGCATCTCTGAATTCGGGTGTGAAGGTGCTTGGGGATTTGGCCAAGAAATTCTCAGGCAAGGATGGCGGCGCCAATTTCGGCTCGCCAGGCAAGGGTAGCCCAGCCCATTTGCTCACCACCGCGCTCTTGGAACGATTAAAAGTGCCCGGCACACATGTGCCGTTTACGGGCGAGTCTGCAGGGGCAACCGCCCTCATCGGCAATCAGATTGATATCATGACCTTGGTTTCGGGCACAGCACTGCCTCAGGTCAAGGCGGGCAGGCTGGTGCCGTTGGCCGTCTTTGATGACGCACGCTCGCCTGCATTCCCTGAAGTGCCTACCATTGCCGAATTATTGGGCGACCAGGAACTGGCTCGTGGGGCATGGATTGGACTGGTTGCCGTCAAAGACACGCCGGCACCTGTCGTCCAAACACTAAATAAAGCCGCCAGCCAATGCAGTCAGGACCCGGCCTATATAAAGCGCTTTGCGCAAATGAACGCCAAGGCGATCGCCACTTCAGCGACCGACGTGATCAGCCGCGCAAAAGCCGATTCCGATGTCTGGCGTCCCTTGATTAAAAGCCTGAATCTGACCGTAGACTAAATATGACCGAACACACTCATTTAGCGAGCCAGGACATAGGTACAAAAGTTGGCACCGTACGTGGTGTTGTCCGTGATGGATTATGCATTTTTCGCGGCGTGCGTTATGCCCGCGCATGCAC